>NZ_VDHF01000032.1:0-30450 GCF_006228025.1 Testudinibacter crocodili | reverse complement strand
ATCTTTGTCAATAATCTGACAATATAGTTTGTATGCTGTAGTGATTTGCTTGTTCGCCATGTCTTTTAAAATGGCTTGTTAAATCGCTTTCAGCACGATTTACACTGTATGACAATTTGCCGTGAAATAATCATTTACCTCGTTGGCTGATGGCTCTATTATGGACGTCTTATAAAAAAAGGCAACCCAAAAAATAACGCTCAACATCCGTCACTACTCAAACTATGAAACGATTCCAACTTCAATCGACTATATTCAAAAATATCGTATTTTCACTACTTGGGCTGACTTGGTTAAATGCCACACCTGTCCAAGCCAATGTCAATCTTAATGACTATATTTCCTACTTGCCCAACGGTGCCAGCGTCGGTTTTGCGGCGGAAAATTTGAACCGACAGCAAACCATTGCTGACTATAATCAGCAGATCTTGATGTTGCCCGCCAGTACGCAAAAAGTGTTTACCGCACTTGCCGCTAAGTTAAGTTTAGGCGATCAATTTCAATTCGCAACCGATTTGGTCAGCAGCGCCAACATTAGCAACAAAACCCTGCAAGGCGATCTGAGTATTCGCTTTAGCGGCGATCCAACCTTGCGCAGTGGTCAGCTTTATCAACTTCTGGCACAACTGAAACGGCAGGGAATTGATACGATCAACGGCAATATTGTGTTGGATACCAGCATCTTTAACAGTCACGATCGCGGTTTGGGCTGGATCTGGAACGATTTGACGATGTGTTTTAATGCACCTCCTTCCGCTGCCAGCATTGACGGCAACTGTTTTTCAGTGGAGCTAAATGCTAACGGTGCGATCGGCGAACTGGTGCAAGCCCGCGTGCCGTCGCATTTTCCAGTACAGGTTTTCAGTCAAGTACGGATCGTATCAGCACAAGAAGCGGCAAATTGTGCTTTTGATGTGGTGGTCAATGATAATAATCGCTACACCTTAAAAGGCTGTATTGCACGGCAAAGCAACCCTTTTGGCCTCAGTTTTGCAGTGCAGGATACCGACGCCTATGCGATCGCTATTGTGATGAATCAACTACAAAAATTAAAAATTAATGTCAATGGTCAAATCCGCTTGGCGCTGCAACCAACTAACGGCACAATTCTTGCCAGCCACTATTCCAAACCATTACCAGATTTATTGAAGCAGATGATGAAAAAATCCGATAATCAAATTGCGGATAGCCTCTTTCGTCGGATCGGGTATCAATATTATCAAAAACCGGTTTCCTTCCAGCAAAGTGCGCTGGCAATGCGGCAAATTCTCAGCAAAAAAGCCGAGATCGATTTCGGCAACAGTCAAATCGCTGACGGTTCCGGCTTATCGCGCCAAAATCTGATTAGCCCAGCAGCGCTGTTGCAAGCGCTGGATTATATTAGCCGCCATGAAGATACACTCGGCTTGTTGGATACCTTTCCGATCGCCGGTCAAGACGGTACCCTGAGCGGACGCGGCTCAATGGGTGAAGCCCCGTTGGCAAAAAACCTGATTGCCAAAACCGGTGCATTAAAAGGGGTTTATAATCTTGCCGGATTCATGCAAAATGCCAAAGGCGAACGTATCGCTTTTGTTCAATTTATCAACGGCTATTCAACCGGTGACTTAGAAAGCAAAACCAAGCGCAGTCCGTTGGTGAACTTTGAAAAAGGCGTATTCAACGCACTTTATCAAACCCCGTGAGTTAACCCTTAAATACCCAAAGGAGAACAGCATGACAACAGTCAATTTAGGTGGCAATCCAATCGAAGTGAACGGTCAATTTCCATCCGTCACAACACAGGTTGCCGATTTCAGCTTAACGGCCACCGATTTAAGCGAAGTGGCGCTGAGCCATTACAACGGCAAACGTAAAATTTTGAATATTTTTCCAAGCATCGACACCGGCATTTGTGCCACTTCAGTCAGAAAGTTTAACCAGCAGGCTTCCGGTTTAGACAACACTGTGGTGCTGTGCATTTCTGCCGATTTGCCTTTCGCCCAAGCCCGCTTCTGTGGTGCAGAAGGGTTGGAAAATGTGGTGACCCTATCTAGTTTCAGAAACCGCACTTTTGCCGAATCCGTTGGTGTAGCCATTGCCAGCGGCCCGTTGAGTGGTTTAACCGCCAGAGCGGTGATTGTGTTGGATGAAGCGAATAAGGTTCTGCACAGTGAACTGGTAGCGGAAATCAAACAAGAACCCAATTATGAAGCCGCATTAGCTGTGCTTTAAAAGTATCGGTCGGACAGGATTGCCGTCCGACCTTTTTCTAGCGGGTGGTTTCGGTTTGCAACAATGATAGCAACTGCTGCCCATAAGGTTGGCGCCAACCTTGTAATAAACGGGGTAATCTCTCCGGATTAGATTGCTCAGTCCAAACCCATTTAATCAATTGGTGTAACAACTTTCGACTTGCGAGCTGCTCTTTGTTCAGTGCAGGTGGACAGATCTCGCCCGCTTTATGTTGCAATGCTCGCAACGTGCTTTTATAACGTGGTAAGGTTGCAATTTGTTGGATCGCCGGCGGATATTGATCAGCTTCAACTTTTTGTGCCAAGGTAATAATTTGTAGAATTTTTTTACCGTGCCGACGAATCTCATTCGGGTGAAATCCCAGATCAAGAAATTCTGAAGTATGCTTGACCTGCGATTCAGCCGCTTGATATAGCGCCTGCTCTTTCACCACAAAATTCAGTGCCAGATCCCGCTCTATCGCCATTCTCATGCGCCATTTTGCCAGCCATTTCAGGCTCAATAAACGTTCGCCGTGCAAACGCCACGCGTTGCCGATTTTTAGATAGGCATTTTCCGGATCATTCGGTTGCTGCGCCCGCTTGAGCAAAAATTCACACTCTTCCACAACCGCACTTTGCCACTCGGTTTGCGCCAACAATGGTTGCAGCTTTTCAAACAGCGGCAACAGATACCAGACATCGGCTGCGGCATATTGCAATTGCTGTTCTGATAACGGGCGAGCAAGCCAGTCCGTACGCGAAGCGCCTTTATCCAACGCCAGATCAAAAAAGTGCTGCACCAATTTGGCAAAGCCGCTGGAAGCTGAAAAACCAAGAAAATCGGCAATGATCTGAGTATCCAGCATCGGCTGTGGTAACTGTTTGAAATAATGTTGAAAAACTTCCAAATCTTCACTGCACGAGTGTAGCACTTTTGTCACCGAATCATCCGCCAACAATTGACTGAACGGTGTAAGATCCAGCAGTGACAGTGGATCAATCAAACTCAATCGTTCGCCGTCATAAAGTTGTATCAAGCCTAATTTCGGATAAAAAGTGCGGGTACGGATAAACTCGGTGTCCAGCGCTACCACTGTTTTTTTTCTTGCGTTGTCACACACAGTTTGCAATAACTCGGCACTGTCTATCCATTGATAATTAAGTACTGACCGCACTTGCCCATTTTGTTGCTGCATATTATTCATTCTCTACTGCTTTGTATTATTGGTACTGCTTTTATGATTTTTTACTGCTTTGCAGTGCGTTTCACCAGCTCTTCATCTCGAACAACACGGCGTAAAATTTTACCGATATTACTTTTCGGCAATTCGTCTCTGAATTCAATTTCGCGTGGCAATTTGTAACCGGTTAAATACGCACGGCAATGCTTGCGAATCTCATCGGCAGTCAAGGTTTCATCACGTTTGACCACAAACACTTTCACTGCTTCGCCGGTGTTGGCGTCTGGCACGCCGATTACCACCACTTCTAACACTTTGTAATTCAACATTACTACATCTTCAATTTCATTTGGATAAACATTGAAGCCGGAGACAATAATCATATCTTTTTTGCGATCAACAATCTTCAAGTTTTTGTCTTCACCCATCACCACAATATCGCCGGTCGCCAACCAACCGTCTTGCAACACTTCAGCAGTCGCTTCCGGACGTTGCCAGTAGCCTTGCATCACCTGGTCACCCTTCACCCACAGCTCACCTCGTTCACCCAGTTGTGCTTCTGTGCCGTCCTCTTTGATAATTTTGATGTCGGTATTCGGAATCGGTACCCCGATATTGCCATTGTGTTCGGTCGATTGTGGCGGGCAAGCCGCAACCAGCGGTGAACACTCGGTCATGCCGTAGCCTTCAATAATATTGCTGCCGGTCAGCGCATGCCAACGTTCTGCCACCGACTGATTAACCGACATTCCACCGGCGACTGACAGTTTCAACGCAGAGAAATCCAACTCTCTAAAGTTTTCATTATTCAACAATGCGTTAAACAGCGTATTCACCCCGGTCAGCGCCACATACGGATGGCGTTTCAGTTCTTTGACAAAACCATTGATGTCGCGCGGATTGGTGATTAAAACACCGGTCAGTCCCAATTCGATAAACAGTAGCCCATTCATAATCAAAGCAAATGCGTGATAAAGCGGCAACGCAATAATCGCTTCACGCACCAGAGAATCTTTAACAAAATCATTGGCAATCCATTTCGCTTGGAAAATATTAGTCAAAATATTTTTATGACTCAGCATCGCCCCTTTTGCCACACCGGTGGTGCCTCCGGTGTACTGTAAAAAGGCAAGATCGTCCGGAGCCACTTGCGGCTTCACATATTGACGCATTTTGCCGATGCTCAGCACTTCACGAAATGTCACCGCCCCTGGCAGTTTATATTTCGGCACCAGCTTTTTAACGTATTTCACGATAAAATTGACTAAATTGCGTTTGCCAAACGAGAGCTGATCGCCCATACGGGTCAAGATCACGTGTTTGACATCGGTTTCATTAACAATACCTTCAAGCGTTGCTGCAAAATTAGACACTACCACAATCGCCACGGCACCACTGTCTTGCAGTTGGTGTTCCAATTCACGCGGGGTATAGAGCGGGTTGACATTGACCACAATCATCCCGGCACGCAGCACACCAAACAGCGCAATCGGGTATTGCAACAGGTTCGGCATCATCAACGCTACTCGGTCGCCTTTTTTCAGTTTTAACACATTTTGCAGATAGGCAGCAAACGCTCGACTGCGCTCTTCCAGTTTACGCATTGTCAGCGTCTTGCCCATATTAATGTAAGCTGCTTGATCCGGGCGTTCTCGCACTGCATTTTCAAACATTTCCAGCAACGAGCGGTATTTATCGGTTTTAATCACACGCTCAGCCCCTTTCGGGTAATTGTCGAACCAAATTTTTTCCATGGGATTCCTTTATTATTTTGTCTATTGTTATTTTGTTAATTTATCTTAATGCTGGGCGCGGATAGCGGGTCGGTATCGGTCCGAAAAATCGCCCGTAGCGCCGCCCTTCCCAATAATCTGCCCACTCATCTTCGTCATAATAATATTCAATCACTTGCTGCCAAATGTGGTAGTCCTCTACTTTGATTTTTGGATAAACATACTGCGCCTGATCAATTTTGCCCTCCTGTCTACCGCTCAAAACTCCTCTCACGGTAATATACTGATCTTGCAGGCTGAGCGGATCGACAAAGCCGTTAAGTACGGCGATAAAACGTCCATCGCTTTGCGAAGCTAGGATCGGCTTTGCCGTAAAACGGTCAACAGCCATACTCAGCACTTCAATTTCAGTTTGTTGCGCCAGTGCAGTCGCCCGAATCACTTTGCCACCCAACCGCACTTGCTCACAATTGCAGGCAAAATCTGCAGTTTGCAGCGCCTTATAACTGATTATCGCGTTGTCTCGCCCCAATCCCTCTGGTGCCAACTGACAAGCCACCAATACCGCACTGGCTAATAGTGGCACAATCCATTTCAATATTTTCATCATTTGCCTCCTAAGCTAGGCTAGGGTCTGTTGATCTTTTAAGTATATTATTTGAGCTAAAACTAATCCTTTTAGCCTAGCACGGCAAAGCCGTACTAGGTTACGCATAGATCAGCCGCTTTGCGGCTGCTTCAGAGAGGCAAAGCCTCTCATCAATGCTTAACCGATTGCGACCGTAGGTCGCTGTCGGATAAAATCACACTCTTTTTGCTTGATTTATAAACACAAAAGATCAATAGCCCCTAGCTAAATTAAATAGCAGACTATTCTCGACCCGGCAACTTTTTCCATGTGACTTGGTTGCGTAGATAGACCGGTTCAATCTCCAGTGCATTACTATAACGTTGCTGCTGCCAATTTAATTGTGCCAACGGTAGCATATAGCGGGCTGATGGCAATAAAATCTCACATTTTTTTAACAAAATGTGAGATTGCTCAAATTGTGGATACGCCGCCCAACCGCTGCCAACACAGACCGCACTTTGCTGCGCTTGGAATATTTCAATTTGTTGCCGTTGCTGTAACTGCTGCAACACCGCTTGTGGTGGCAATACCTGTTCTGCAATGATGTACTGCCAATTGGCATACTCGTTGCCATCAATTAACTGCGGTTGATAACGCAAGGCGGAAAAATAGACTTCGTTCATACGGGCATCAATCGCCGCCAATACCGTTGTTGCGCCTAATGTTTGATAAGCCTGCTGTGCCATTGCGCTCAAATTTGACACGGCAATCACTGGCAAATCTGCCCCCAGCGCCAAGCCCTGCACAATCCCACAGCCGATCCGCACCCCGGTAAAACTGCCCGGCCCACGCCCGAACACCAGCGCATCAACCTGTTTCAGGCTGATCCCCGCCTGCGTCAGCACTTCGTCAATCATTGGTAAAACCCGTCGAGTGTGCGCTTTCGGGCTCAGCTCATCTTTCGCCAATATTTCTCCATTATGCAATAACGCCACCGAACAGGCTTCGGTCGCGGTGTCTAATGCCAATAACGTTGTTTTTATCATTTTTGCTACTCTATTTATAAATTATGCTTGCTGTAAAAATTTAATCACTCGATTCAGATCTCGAGTGCGTGCGGCATTCGGCAAACTCTTTAAAAACGTCGCGCCATACGGACGCATCACTAAACGTGAATCACAAATAATCACCGCACCTCGGTCGGTAACATCACGGATCAAGCGCCCAACACCTTGTTTCAAACTGATCACCGCGGTCGGCAACTGTACCTGATTGAATGGATCGCCGCCTTTCAAACGGCAATCTTCAATCCGAGCTTTCAACAACGGTTCGTCCGGCGAGACAAACGGCAGTTTGTCGATGATCACCAGCGACAACGCATCACCACGCACGTCCACCCCCTCCCAAAAACTGGAGGTTGCCACCAATACCGAGTGGCTCTCTTCGGTAAATTTCTGCAACAGTTTGCCTTTCCCCATTTCCCCTTGCAACAACACCGATAAGCTGCTGTGTTCGCGCAGGTATTCTGCCAGACCACGCATCATCACATACGAAGTACACAACAAGAAACAGCGTCCTTGATTGGCTTCAATCACCGGCAGCAACATCTCGCCCAACCTGCCCAAGGTCTGCTTGTGATTACTGCCCGGCAGAAAACGCGGCACACAAAACAGTGATTGTTTCGGATAATCAAACGGTGAAGCCAGTACTTTTTGCTGGCTGTTTTTAATCCCCATTCGCTCGCAGAAAAAATCGAAATTGCCACCGACTTCCAGTGTTGCTGAGGTGAAAATCCAACCGGCTTGCTGGTTTTGCAACTGCTGTCCAAATTTATCTGCCACCGTCAACGGCGTTAAATGCAGCGCAAACTGGCGGTTAAAGGTTTCGAACCAATAACAATAGCCGGTGATGCTGGTATCTAAAATCCGCTTAAACTGCGCCTGTATGGTTTGAATGCGTTCAAAGATACTGTCCAGTGTTTGCGATCGCCCCAATGCCAATTTGACCACATCATGCACAAATTCCAGATTTTCCTGTAAGCTTTGTACCGATCTTTGCACGTTTGGATCAGCAAAGAAGGTTCGCAAGTTTCCACGTTGGTTGCCCTCGCCCATCATCAGGCGAAAATCCTGCACAATTTTTTGCAGGTGATCGGCCGCTGTGCCCAATTGCTTCAAATCTTTCACTTCGGTGCGATAACATAATGTTATATCACGACATAAATCATACAACTGGCGTGAACTGATCGCTTGCCCGAAATATTGGCTGGCAATATCCGGCAATTGGTGCGCTTCATCAAAAATAATCACTTTGGCTTCGGGAATCAGCTCGCCAAAACCGTTTTCTTTCACCGCCATATCGGCACAAAACAGGTGATGATTCACCACCACCAAATCCGCTTCCAGTGCTTTTTTGCGTGCTTTGGAAACATAACAATCGGTATAATTCGGGCAATCACTGCCTAAACAACTCTCGCTGGTGCTGGTTAATTGCGGTAAAATCGGGCTGTCTTCCGGCAATGCGGCACACTCGCTTAAATCACCGTTTGCGGTCGAAGTCTGCCATTTTCGTACTACTGCTAACGATGCCAATACCGATTTATCACCCAACACGCCCTCAGCAATCAATTTATCCAAACGCTCCAGACAAAGATAGTTGGCACGCCCTTTAAGCAGTGCCAGTTTACCACTGTAACCCAAGGCTTTTTGAATGGTCGGCAAATCACGATTAAACAACTGATCTTGCAGATTTTTTGAGCCGGTCGAAATGATGGTTTTTTTGCCCGACAGCATTGCCGGCACCAGATAAGCAAAAGTTTTGCCGGTGCCGGTGCCCGCTTCTATCACCAACTGCCCTTGTTGCACAATCGCCTGTTCCACCGCTTGCGCCATCGCAAACTGCTCATCGCGCGGGCGAAATTGTTTGATATGGCGACTTAGTGTACCGTCCACCGCAAATGCCGATATTAGTTTTGTACTGGGTTTCATCTCTTATCCTTCACTCGGCTAAAAATCATCTAGCACAGCTAAAGCATCTGCTAATTTTTTTACGGTGAACACCTGCATTTGTTCGATATTGTGCTTTGGTTTATTGGCAAACGGAACAATCGCGCGACGAAAGCCGTGTTTTGCGGCTTCGCTGATCCGCTCTTGTCCGCTGGTAACCGGGCGAATTTCCCCAGCCAAACCGACTTCGCCGAACACGACCAGATCTTGTGGTAAAGGACGGTTACGAAAACTGGAAATCAACGCCAGCAACAGCGCCAAATCGGCGCCGGTTTCTGCGACTTTCACACCGCCGACCACATTGACAAACACATCTTGATCGGACATCTGCACATTGCCGTGCCGATGCAGCACTGCCAACAGCAATGCCAGACGGTTCTGTTCTAGCCCAACTGCAACCCGCCGCGGATTGGCAAGCATCGAGTGATCCACCAAGGCCTGAATTTCCACCAGCAAAGGACGTGTTCCTTCCCATAACACCATCACCGAGCTGCCGGAAGTCTGTTCTTCGCCACGGCTTAAAAAAATCGCTGACGGATTTTTGACTTCACGCAAGCCTTGTTCCGTCATCGCAAAAACACCCAGTTCATT
Organism: Testudinibacter crocodili; assembly: GCF_006228025.1. Taxonomy (NCBI): domain Bacteria; kingdom Pseudomonadati; phylum Pseudomonadota; class Gammaproteobacteria; order Pasteurellales; family Pasteurellaceae; genus Testudinibacter; species Testudinibacter crocodili. The sequence continues at coordinate 21,153 of NZ_VDHF01000032.1, read as the reverse complement.
GACCGCTCCGAAACGGTTTTTGTGGCTGCGTAAAGTGCGGTAGCGTGAATCGGCTTCGCCCTCAAGCAAAATTGAACAGTCGATGCAGTGTTCTAGCACTTTCGGGCCGGCAAGCGTGCCGTCTTTGGTGACATGACCGACCATAATAATCGCCACTTGTTTGGTTTTGGCATAACGCGTTAAAAACGAAGCACACTCACGCACCTGCGCTACACTGCCGGGCGAGGATTGAATATCCGCCAAGTGCATCACTTGAATCGAGTCAATCACAATCACCTTCGGCTTTTCCTGATCGGCAATATTGCAAATCTGCTCAACGGAAGTTTCTGACAGCATACGCAATTTATCGCTCGGCAGTCCCAACCGGTTGGCACGCATCGCCACCTGTTGCAACGACTCTTCTCCGGTAACATACAAAGTTGGCATCTGTTGCGCCAAACCACACATCACTTGCAGCAATAAAGTACTTTTACCGGCGCCGGGATGCCCGCCGATCAAAATTGCGCTGCCCGGCACAATGCCACCGCCCAGCACACGATCCAATTCGCTGAAACGGCTGCTAAAACGTGGTGTTTCCTGCAAGCTGATTTCGGACAAAGTCTGCACTTTCGCGTTGCTTTCCCCGGCATAACCGCTAAAACGGTCGCCTTTAGCGACGGTGCTGACCAACCGCACTTCGCTGATGGTATTCCAAGCTTTACAGGCACTGCACTGTCCCTGCCAGCGAGCATAATCTGCACCACAATCATTGCAAACATAGGCTTTTTTCGGAGTTTTCGCCATGTGATATTATCCGTTTAAGGTCAATTTAATCAGGTAAATCTGGCGTTTGACCCCATTACCTCGGTGTAACAACTCGTGCAAACGTAAAGTGCGGTTTTCATCGTCTGACGTCTTGTTCAATTCGATTAATTTCGCCAGAAAACGCTGATTCAATTCAATTAACTCTTCGATTGAATCTTGGTCCAACCGCACTTTTAAGCGCTGCCCAACTTGCTGCTGATAAGCCTGCCACAGGAGTGATTGATGTTGATCGTAATAGCGATATAACGTCATAAACGCTTGCAACGCACTATCAAGTTGCGTAGCCGACAAGGGGGTGCTCAACAACTCGGCGTAGTACTCCGTCAACTGCTGTTCATACGCAAATAGTCGGCTCAATACTGCCGTGGCTGATGTTGATATTGATGCCGACACGTCAAACAGCAATTGCTGCCACTCGCGCTGCCATTCAAAAGTTTGCAGCGGCACAATTCCTGCCAAGCGATAGCCACGCTTGGCTTTGCTGACCGAGCCTAAACGAATACCATCCGACAGGCTGAGGGATTCGACAAAGGTCAACAGGTCATCCAAGCTGCCGTGCTTCAGTTCAAACTCAGCTTCATAAATCGGCTCAAACCGCTCTTGCGCTTCGATTTCGCCTTGATCCAACGCCACTTCAATATTTGCGCCATTGCCCAGTTCAATTTCCCATGCTTGGCGTAAAAAATCCGTGCTGAAAATCGGTTTCAAGTCTTGTTCTAGTTGTTCCAGTGGTCGACTGAGCTGTAAATCGGCAAATTGGCTCAAACCGTTTAAACGTGGTGAGGCGTCATCTAACTCACAGTTGTATTCGGGGCGCATGTGCAAACCGCCAATCGTGGTGCCATCGGTTTTCAGGGTTAAAATAAACTGTTCATTCAGCGTCCTGACCCGCAATCCCATACGTTGTGATGAGAAAAAAGAGTCGGCGGTATCATAGTAACAATTACCCAATACTTGTTGGGTGTGGGATAACACCTTAAAACTCGCCATCTCTTTGCTTAAAAAAGCTGCAAATGCTGGATTAACCAGCAGCTTTAATTCAATTTCTGCGCTCATATTTCGTCCCGCTTGTTTTATAACTATCCGTTTAAGATGACAATTTGATTACAATTTAGCAAAAAAGGCTTATTTCTCAAATTAAAATCGTGAGTTATGCCGGAGTTTCGGTTATTATGCGGCAATAATCATCACCTGAGTTATATTATCTTATCGTATATTGGAGCTAATGCTATGCCACTCAACAATATCTTGGGCTTGTTTGCTCAATCCCCACTCAAACCCTTAGAAAAACACTCAAATAAAGTCAGCGAATGCTGTGATATTCTGGTACCTTTTTTTAAGGCAACATTCGAAAACGATTGGATATCGGCGGAAGAGCTACGTAAAAAAATCTCCGAAGCCGAACGTGAAGCCGACAGCTTAAAACGTGAAATCCGACTGAAATTGCCACGCGGGCTATTTATGCCACTTGATCGCACCGATCTATTAGAACTGGTCACTCAGCAAGATAAACTGGCAAACTACGCCAAAGACATCGCCGGTCGGGCAGTCGGGCGCCACCTTTGTATTCCGCAACCGATGCAACAGGCTTTTTTGGAATACTTAAACCGCAGTTTAGACGCAGCACATCAAGCCACACGGGTGATTCAAGAGATGGATGAGCTCTTGGAAACCGGATTTAAAGGGCGTGAATTAAATTTCGTCAATAAAATGATTAATGAGTTGGATGCAATCGAAGATGATACCGATCATCAACAAATTTTATTGCGCCGCCAATTATTGGAAATCGAAGACCAGTACAAGCCGGTCGATGTGATTTTTCTGTATAAAATCCTCGAATGGATCGGTGTGCTTGCCGATCAGGCGCAACGGGTCGGTTCACGTATCGAATTAATGTTGGCTCGCTCTTAAGCATATCCCAAACAATAATAACGAGGATATTATATGGAATTTATCGCACAATATGGTCACACTGTAGTGATTATCACGGCGATCGCCGGACTTTTAATGGCTTTCGGAATCGGCGCCAATGATGTTTCCAATGCGATGGGAACGTCCGTCGGCTCCGGTACTATCACTGTTAAACAAGCGATTTTGATCGCCATGGTCTTTGAATTTGCCGGTGCCTATCTGGCTGGTGGCGAAGTCACCGAAACCATCAAGAGCGGTATCATCGATCCCAGCTTATTTGCAGCAGTACCTGAAGTATTGATTCTGGGAATGATGTCGTCACTGTTTTCCGCCGGTGCCTGGCTTCTGATCGCGTCTTATATGGGCTGGCCGGTTTCAACTACCCATTCGATTATCGGGGCAATTATCGGCTTTGCCTGTGTGACGGTTGGTCCGCATACGGTAGATTGGGGCTCAGTTAAAGGCATTGTCGGTAGTTGGTTTATCACGCCGATCATCTCTGGTTTGGTCGCTTATACGATTTTTGTCAGCACTCAGCGCCTGATTTTTGATACTGAAACTCCGATGGAGAATGCGCAAAAATACGGTCCGTTCTATATGGGATTGACTAGCTTCATCATCTGCATTGTCACTATGACCAAAGGTCTGAAACACGTCGGACTACACCTCAGCACAATGCAAACCTTTTTCATCTCCTTAGCTATCAGTATTATCTCAATCATCTTCTGCCATTACTATTTCCGCAGTGAATCCTTTAAAAATCGAGTACAAGGCGGCGCCTTCGGTGGCGTTGAAAAAGTATTCAGTATTTTAATGTTACTCACCGCTTGTTCCATGGCCTTTGCTCACGGTTCAAACGATGTCGCCAATGCCATCGGTCCACTGTCTGCAGTCGTTTCTATCGTTGATAATGGCGGTGTAATCGCCAGCAAAACCGCACTGGCATGGTGGATTCTGCCACTCGGTGCAACCGGGATTGTTATCGGTTTGGCGGTGATGGGTTATAAAGTCATGGGCACCATCGGCGGTGGTATCACCGATTTGACCCCAAGCCGTGGCTTCTCTGCTGAATTTGCCACTGCAATCACCGTCGTTATCGCCTCCGGTACCGGTTTGCCGATTTCCACCACCCAAACCTTGGTCGGTGCGGTGCTCGGCGTTGGATTTGCACGCGGTATCGCAGCGCTTAACCTCAATGTTATCCGCAATATTTTTGCCTCATGGGTTGTGACTTTACCGGCCGGTGCCATTTTTGCTATTATCTTCTACTATATTTTACACGCCATTTTTCTTTAGTCTTTTGGGTTAATCTCTTTTATTTAACCATAAAGATAAAATCGTAGAAGCAGGGCGGATTTTATATCCGCCCATTGCATTGAATGCTTAAAAATTGAAAACAGCGCAATTAATTGGTAATCACATGAAAAAATTTCTTAAAACTGTCTTTGTTGCAAGCTTTGTCACCCTTGCGGCACCAAGTGTCGCCGCCGCAGAAGTTCGCTATGTCACCGAAGATCTCAGTACCTATTTACGCCGTGGCGCCGGCGATGATTATCGGATTGCCGGTTCGATTAAATCCGGTGAAAAAGTGACGGTACTCAGCCAAAAAGATAAATATAGCCAAATTCGTGACAGTCGTAACCGCGAAGCTTGGATTCTCACCAGCGAACTGAGCAGCGAAGCCAGCAGTAAAGAATTGATCCCGACGCTAAAAAACCAAATTCAAGAGCTGACGCTAAAATTGAACCGCATTGATGAAGAGTGGCAGCAGCGCGTTTCTGAAATGCAGCGCCGCAGCCGCCAAGCCGAAAGCCAAAGCAGTCAACTGTTGGAACAAAACAGCCAGCTAAAACGCCAGTTAGACATCAGCAGCAATAAAAATAGAGAATATGAAGCACTGCTCAGCGCCGAAAAACAAGAGATTATTATCCGTTGGTTTATCTATGGCGGCTCGGTGATGTTGGTCGGCTTGCTACTTGGCTTAATTCTGCCGAATATTATACCTCGTCGTCGTCGCCGTGACGGTTGGTCATAATTTATTCTACGATGATGAAGACTCCGCAATCGCAACTTGAAATCTATCTGGTCGGTGGTGCAGTGCGCGATCAACTGCTGGGGCTTGAGATAAAAGATCGTGACTGGGTGGTGGTCGGTTCAACACCGCAACAAATGCTGAAACAAGGTTATCGCCAAGTCGGGCAAGATTTTCCGGTGTTTCTGCATCCCGATACCCAAGAAGAGTACGCCCTGGCACGGACTGAACGCAAGTGCGGTCACGGCTATCAGGGGTTCTCCGTTGATTTCACCCCAGACATCAATTTGGAACAAGATCTGCTACGCCGTGATTTAACCATCAATGCGATTGCACAACGCCTCGACGGTGAATTAATCGATCCCTATCATGGTATTCAAGATTTGCAAAACCGCACTTTGCGTCATGTTTCCGCTGCGTTTGCTGAAGATCCACTCAGAGTGCTGCGTGTTGCCCGTTTTCATGCACGTTTTGCCCATTTGGGTTTTAAGATTGCTGCTGAAACCCTGCAATTGATGCAGCAGATCACTCAAAGTGGTGAGTTGGATCATCTGACCTCAGAAAGGGTTTGGTTGGAAACCGAAAAAGCGTTAAAAACTGCCTCGCCACAGGTCTATTTTCAAAGCCTGCGTGACTGCGGCGCATTGGCACGATTGTTTCCTGAAGTGGATGCCTTATTCGGAGTGCCAAATCCGCCACAACATCATCCGGAAATCGACAGCGGCATCCACACCTTGATGGTGCTGGAGCAAGCGGCGAAATTGACTGCCGATCAAGCCGATGCCGCGATAATTCGTTTTGCTGCTTTGTGCCACGATTTGGGCAAAGCCCGTACACCGGCGGAAAACTATCCACACCACTACGGACATGAACAACTGGGCGTGGCACCGACAATCGAATTGTGCCACCGTTTGAAAGTGCCGAATCATTACCAACAGCTTGCGGTGTTATGCTGTCGCTATCACAGCCATATTCACCGCATTCAAGTGTTGAAACCCTCTACCATTGTACGCTTATTTGACAGTTTAGATGTGTGGCGTAAACCACAAAACCTGAACGCGCTTTTAACCGTCTGTCTGGCAGATACGCGCGGGCGCTTGGGCTTTGAACACAGCGATTATCCACAAGCGCATCTGGCTCGGCAATTTTATCAACGTGCGGTTGCCGTTGATGTGCAGGCGATCATCGCCGCCGGCTATCAAAAACAGCAAATTCGCGAACAATTGACCTTGCAAAGAATAAAAGCGATTGCCGCTAAGCATTAGGGCTGCTCATTAAATTCAGCAATCCATACAAGCCGCTGCGTCTTAAAATCGGTTTCTGTACCGCACTTTGCCATACCCGTTGTGTCGCAAACAGGCTGAAATGGGTTTTGGCACGGGTGATTGCGGTATAGAGCAATTCACGGCTGAGCACCGGGCTGGCAGTCAGCGGCAAAATCAGCACCGTATGTGCAAATTCCGAACCTTGGGATTTATGTACGGTCATGACAAATGCGGCTTCGTGCGGCGGCACACGACTTGGTGAGACATCACGAAATCCACCTTTACCATCTTCAAAACAGACTCGGCTATTGCCTTGTTTGTCGGTCAAAAACAGACCGATATCGCCGTTATACAGCGCCACGGCATTGTCGTTTTGCAGCACCATAATCGGTTTGCCGTGGTAACCTTCATGACGCTGGCGAAAATTCAACAATCCTTTCTGCCGCAAGCGCTCACTGAGTGCCATATTCAACTGCTCCACCCCAAATTCACCACTACGCAAACCGCTCAGCAACCGCACTTTATTAAAGGCAGTAAAAACTGTTTTAAGCGATTCATGGCTGAAATCATCAAATTGATGCACTGCTTGCAGATAGTCGGCGTACCAATTGACCGCATGCTTTAAAATCAGCTCAAGCGCATTGAGTGTCGGGTTGAAAGTGCGGTTTTCAACTGTATTGGCAGGCTGCTCAAGCGGATAAGGATAGCAAGTTAAATCACTTTTCTGGGCAAACCATTGCCAACTGTCGAAACGCCCTAAATTGACACTTTCCGCCAACACTTTAATGCCTGAGTTTTGATCAAAGCGATAACTTTTACGCAGAAAACAGAGGCAATCACGAATCGGATGGCCATGCTCAACCGATTCATGTTGAATTGTGTCTAAATTTTGCCCGGTCACTTGTTCCAGATAAGCACAATGTTGTCGACTGTAGCCCTGTGGCAAAAATTGACACAACTGTGCCATCACGGCTCCGCTTTCCACCGATGCCAATTGATCCTTATCACCCAGCAGAATCAAGCGAGTATGCGGCGCTAGTGCATTCAGCAATTGGGTAAACAGATTCAAGTCAATCATCGAAGCTTCGTCCAGCAGCAGCAGATCAAACGGCAGTGGACTAGCTTGATGATAGCGGGCTTGCCGCCGATCCGATTGAATTCCCAATAGGCGGTGCAATGTTTGTGCCTGCAACGGAATCTGCTGTTTGAGTTGATGATCGATAGTCGACGGCAGTTGCGCCAAACTGTTGCCAATTGATTCGCTCAAACGAGCCGCAGCTTTGCCGGTCGGCGCCACCAAGGCAATACTGAGCGGTTCTGCCTGCCATTGCTGCTGTTGCCATTGCAAGGTCAACAATAAGCTGCACACAGTACGGGTTTTACCGGTACCCGGGCCCCCGGAGATCACACTGAAATTATGTCGAAGTGCGGTGGCAACTGCAATTTTTTGCCAGTCAATCTGCGAATCTGTTGCCGGAAACAGTTGCGCTAGAAATTCCGCCAACTGGGGCAACTCAAATAAGGTGACAGCTTGTGACGAGCGCCGCGATAACTGTTGCGCAACTTGCTGTTCGTCAACGCCATTGCGGTATAAATACAACAGACCGTTTAACCACAACAGCGGACGAGCCGGCTCAAATTGGTCGCCAAAAGCGATATGCTGTTGTTCTTGCAATAAATATTGCCACTGGTTTGGTGCAATGCCGTTCAAACGCAGTTGAATCTGTTGCAACAGCGGTCGTAATTCAGCTTGCATTGCCAAATCAAAGAAATCGCCATGCTCAAAATCAGTCGGGCTGAGGCAAGTGCTGCCGTTTTGGCTGTGATAACTGGACAGTGCCGCCAACAAAATCGCAAGGTCGGCAATTGGCTGCGGATAGGCATACGGCTGCTGTTTTTCCGCAATCAACCGGGCAAATTGGTAATCCAAACGGCTGATTGCACCAGCCTGTTGCAGTTGTTGTAAAATCGTCAGCATCATTCCGCCAATAAATTGTCCAATCCGTCAATCAAGCGCCAATCCGGTTTATCGAAATAGACTCCGGTTTGTGCGTTTTCGCCATTCAAGCCGCGCAAAAACAGGTAATAAACACCGCCAAAATCCCGTTGATAATCATAGTTTGCATCACGTTGCCGCAAATAACGGTGCAGCGCCAAGGTGTAAATCAAATATTGCAAATCATAGTGGTGATAGGCCATCACCCGATTGAGAATCGGTGGCAGATAAGCAACATAATTATCGCCTAGTCGGTTGGATTTGTAATCGATCAGATAGTATTTTCCGTCAATCCGACACACCAAATCGATAAAGCCACGCAACATCCCTTTGAAATAATCCAGATCAAAATCAACCGGCTGCTGTATTTGTTGATTTATTTGCCGACATAGCGGCGGATACTGTTGTAATAAACGGTTGAGCTTAGCGGATCGCAGTGGTTTTTGTACACTGATCAAAAACGCCAGCTCTTTTAAACAATCCTGTGGCAACAAGCCCTGCAACCGCACTTGCCGCTCTTCTGTCGCTGATTCTGTCGGCTCTGGCGCTGATAGTGGCGTTTGACCAATCAGCCACAACCACTGCACTAACGGCTCAAGCCAAGTGTCGTCTAATTCAAGTCTGCGGCAAAGCTCGCTGATTGCGGCCGGATCCGGCTCCCGGCTAAAATCCATATGTTGTAAAAAATCATGCAGAACACTGCCCACCAAGCTGCCACTGGGGAAATTGAACGGTGTATGTGGCTGGCGTTGCCAACAGGTCGGCAGCGTAATGCTTGCCACTTTGTCGCCCGCTTGCTGCGCTGCATTCGCCAACTGCTCACCCAAGATAATCTCGTAATTCAACACGTCACCGTCATCATCTTCACGCCATTGCTGATAGCGTTCGCCCGGTTTTTCAAGCTCGGACAGCAGTCGATTTTTGCGCATTTGATTGCGCTGGTGCATCGCCACCAGTGCGGTAAAACTGCTGATACGCCAGTTATTTTCGATTTTACTATTAAATTCAGCCGCTTGCACCGCCTCAATCGGCAAGGGGGCAGCCCGCCACGCCTCTGCTTCAAGGCTTTCAATTGCCGTAATAGTGTAATCATCAGCCGCAAAGCGCTGCGCAAGTCGCTCACCGGTGATAAATTCACTGCCATTTTTGAGCGACAACTCATCATCCTGCTCGAATGCTCGCTCAGACAATAAATACGCCAGTGCATTCCAGTTATGCTTGGTCGTCATTTGTGCCGCAAAGCCAATATTCAGTTGATAACGGGCGCGAGTGGCGGCGACATAAAACAGCCGTAACTCTTCTGCCAATTTTTCTTTCAGCGTTTCCGCACGATGGCTTAACGCCAGATCCCAACACAGCTGATTATCACTGTCGTGATAGCACTGTAATGTCTTTGCATTGTCAGCTCTTGGCTTATAGCCTGCCCCGACGAACGGCAACCACACGACACCATATTCCAGCCCTTTAGATTTATGCACCGTGACAATCTTGACCAGATCACGCTCACTCTCCAAGCGCAACCGCACTTGCTCAGCGTCAACTTCATCACTGTCAAGTTGCCGCTCAAACCAGCTTAACAACGCATGCTCGTTCTCATTTGCTGTAGCGCCTTGCTGCAAAAACTCCGCCAAATGCAGAATGTCGGTCATCGCCCGCTCGCCATCAGGCATCGCCAATAGCCTCGGCGGTAAATTTTGCTGCTGTAACAAGCGATGAATCATCGGCAGCACGCCTTGCGTTTGCCAAATAGATTGGTAGTTTAAAAACTGTGCGATCCACTGTTCCCAACTTTTTTCATCTCGGCGCAGATGATATAGCTCAGCGGCGTTCATACCGAACAACCGGCTCGCTAACACCGTCATCACCGCTTGCTCACGATGCGGATTCAGGCATGCAGTTAATAAATAACGTAATACCTGCGCCCATTCACTGTTTAGCACCGAGCTGCGATCCGACAGATACACGCTACGAATCCCCAGCAGCGCCAACGCCGATTTGATCTTATCCGCTTCGGTTTTATTGCGCACCAACACGGCAAAATCTTTTGCTGCCAAACCATTTTCTCCGCCCAGCAAACACTGACCCTGCTCAATGGCTTTCAGCCACTGTTGCACCGAAATCGCACACGCCTGTGCCATGTCGTCTGTATTGTCGTTAGAACTCAGCATAAAATTGAGTGGCTTTTGCAGCACGCCGTTGAGCAACAAATCTTGAGTCGGCTTACCCGCATTGACCGCTTGATATTGAATTTGCGGATAAATAAACGGCAGTGCATTATGTGCAAACAACGTATTCAGCGCCCCAATCAGCGCTGGGGTCGAACGCCAGTTGGTATCTAAGGTAAAGCGATTCGACACCGTTTGTGCCGCACTCAGATAGGTAAAAATATCAGCGTTACGAAAAGCATAAATCGACTGTTTCGGATCGCCGATCATAATCATGCCACCGCCACCGGTATCGGCTTGATCAAGATATAACCGTTTAAAGATTTGGTATTGCTCCGCATCGGTATCCTGAAATTCGTCCACCATCGCAAACGGAAATTGTCGGCGGATCAACTGTGCCAGTTCGTTTCCACCTTGAGCGTAAAGTGCGGTTTTCAAACGGCTGAGCAAATCACCAAAACTCATCTGCTTATGCCCGGCCTTATATTCGGCAAGTTTGGCACGCACGCCTTTAATATAGTGCCACAGCAATATGCGTTGATAAAAACCCAAGGGTGCAATTTGATCGATTGCCGCAAACAACGGATGTGTAATTTTCTCTTCACCCTTGGTTTTTTGATCCAAATTGGTTTGCGAAAAATACTTAACTAATTTCTCATTTAGCGCCAACGCATCACTGGCTGCCCATGTGTTAATCTCATCAATAGCCGGCACAATATAACGTTGTTGATAGCTTCTGCCGTCTAAACGCTTATCTTTTTTGCGGTTTATCTCTGCCAGAAATAAAGCACAAATCTCATCACTATCGGCTAACCATTGTTGCTTAATTGATTGAATTTTTGATAAATAATCAGAAACATCCTGCTGTAGAAAACTGTTAATATCCGTTTGTGAAGAATTGGTTTGCGCAAACCGCACTTGTGGCATTTCGCCGTCCAATGCAGGCTTGATCAAGTCAAGCACCGCTTGCGGCGATTGCAGGCTGTAATCAATAAAGCGGCTGATCGCCAAATTTTGTGGATAAAACTGCTCACGCCAATATTCTCGGCACAGTTGCAGTAATAACTTGTCCTGCTGCTCAACCATTTCCGGATCAAAAGCAATACCGGAGTGAAACGCATGGCGAGTCAGCATTCGTTGGCAAAAACCATGAATGGTAAAAATCGCTGCAGTATCCATATCCTGCTGCGCCGTTTCTAGGCGTAGAATTGCCGTCGGCAAGTCGTGTTTTAGTGCAAGATAAAGTGCATGCAAAAAAGGATCCGAACTGCCAAAGGTTGCTGTCGGTGATTGCAGCACCTGTTGTAATAAGGCCTGCTGTAACAAGGCTTTCAATTCGACAATCCGGCTGCGGATCCGCTCTTTCAACTCTTGGGTGGCAGCTTTGGTGAAAGTCATCACCAAAATCTGTTCCACCGTTAGCGCCCGCCCTAAACCGTTTTCTCCAATATTCAACAGCAGGCGCAGATACAGCGCCACCATAGTATAGGTTTTTCCGGTGCCGGCGGAGGCTTCGATCAACGAAACCCCGCTTAAAGGGTGTGTAATCGGATTCAGTTTTTGCATAACATTCGCTAGAAACTCAACACTTTATCAGCCTTCAATGTCCAATCGGCCAGCTCTGCCAACGTGCCGATCTCCACCCCGTCAACCAAAGGCAGCGCAGTAATTCCGCGTGCATTGGCGCAGGTTTTACACAGTTTCACCACTGCACCGAAAGCGGTAATAATTTCCAACGCTTGTTGCAGATTGTACCCCTCATTCGGCGTCTGCCCTTGCAAGCCAGCCACCACTGCATCGGACATCAAAAACAGTTTAAGTTCTACCTCATGCTGATGTTGTTCCAACAGCATTAACGCCAGACGTAGCGCATTAAAACAACTTTCATTGCCGTAAGGCGCGCTGTTAACCACCAATAAAACCTTCTGCATTTGTCATTTCTCCTGTCAGGTTAGTGCATAATCCCTTTATCAATAAAGATAATTTTCACCAAAAACAGTATCGACACCACCCACACCGGAATCGAAACCGCTTTTACCTTGCCGGTGCACACTTTCATCACACAGTAGCTGATGAAACCAAAGGCGATCCCTTCGGTGATCGAATAGGTGAACGGCATTAAAGCGGCGGTGATAAACGCCGGTGTGGCTTCGGTCAAGTCGTCCCAGCGCACTTTAATCAAACTGGACGACATCAAAATCCCGACATAAATCAACGCACCTGCGGTGGCGTACAGGGGCACCAATCCGGCCAGTGGCGATAGGAAAATCACTAACAGAAACAAAATACCGGTGACTACTGCGGTTAAACCGGTGCGTCCGCCGACCGACACGCCAGAGCTGCTTTCGATATACGCCGTGACTGACGATGTGCCGATATAAGCGCCACTGACCGAGCTGATGCTGTCTACCAACAGCGCCTGTTTCATTTTCGGGAAACGCCCTTGCTCATCGGCCAAACCGGCTTTTTCGGTCACGCCCAACAACGTGCCTGACGAATCGAACAGGTTGACCAACATAAACGAGAAGATAATCCCCAATAATGCCACGTCCAACGCCCCGGACAAATCCACTTGTCCAACTACATTGGAAACGTTGGGCGGCATTGAGAACACCCCGTTATACTCCACATTGCCGAGCAACAGTGAAAGTGCGGTCACCACCGCAATCGACACCAGCACGGCAGCATGGATATTGCGCGATGCCAAAATCACAATGATAAAGAAACCAAGAATAGCGAGCAGCACTTGCGAAGAGTACAAGTTGCCCAAGGTGACCAGCGTTGCCGGGCTGGCAACCACGATACCGGAATTTTGAAAGCCCATTAACGCAATAAACAAGCCGATACCCGCGGTGATCCCCACGCGCAAACTGGTTGGAATGCTGGCGATCAACCAATACCGCACTTGGAACAACGTCAATAAAAACAGCCCCACTGCCCCCCAAAAAATCGTGCCCATTCCCACCTGCCACGACAGACCTAGTTTAGACACCACAGTATAAGCAAAAAAGGCATTCAAGCCCATGGCTGGGGCAAGTGCCACCGGCAAATTGGCAAATAACCCCATGAAAATACTGCCAAAAGCAGCAATCAATGCCGTGGTGATAAACACGCTTTGGCTATCCATGCCCGCCACGCCCAAGATCGACGGATTGACGAACACAATATACACCATGGTCAGAAAGGTCGTGATCCCGGCAATAATTTCGGTTTTCACCGTGGTACCGTGCTGTTCCAGTTTAAAAAAACGTTGCAGAAAGCCTTGATTTTGCATAGTCAGTTCCCGTTTATTCATCAATAAAAATAAGAAAAATCAAAAGGTGAAAAGCTGAACTCAAAATCAGAACGACAGAATATATTGTGTTGCGGACGGCTTTTCGTCAGTATAGTAACAAAAACCAATACCGGCTGCGATGTGTTTTTGGCAGGAAACGAGAGTAAAATCGAAAGTGCGGTCAGAACAAATTACGCCAGCCCATAAAAGCCAAAACCTGAATCGAGGTTTTCTCTTTTCAGGTTTTGTTTATTCAACTTACGGCTCGCTTTATAGCTTTTTTCGTGAATCTGATGACGGGTAAATTTCGCCATATTCTTCGCCACAAAATTGTTGACCGCAGCGACGGCGGCTTGCTTTTTCTTTTTCATTATTTTTCCTTTGTTGTTTATAAATCGATCACTTGATCGACGCTTATTCTAGGCAAAAAGTGCGGTTTGTCAATGTCGAGCTAAAACTAATCTTTTTTAGGTAGGACTTATATTTGAATTATTACTCCTGTCGCCGCTGTGAACTTCCTTTTTTCAAACGAAACAAGGATCTGTTGATCTTTGTTTATAATTTTTATGCTGGAAGATCGTTTCTGTTTCATGCTCGTTAGCATTTTCTGTTTGTTAATATACGCATCAACCCGACTATCCAATCTTGACCAACGCCCCCGAAAGAGGGCATTATATGTACATAACTGCTAGAGGAGAAAGAATTATGATTATGCAACTATCATTAGCTACGGAACATGCGCTTCTTTCAAAAAATCGCATATTAGAAAATATGTTAGATGAGCTCGCTGAACGGGAGCAAGATCGTTTAGCAGCCCAGCGTATAGACGAAGTTATGGCACGGGTACGTAGCGGTAAGGAAAAAACATATACCGCCGAGGAGTTCGCCGAATTAATGAGGGCTGAGGGTTATGACATATAGGCTGGTTATATCTGACGCTTTTAAAAAAGACCTTAAAAAGATAGATAGAACTCAAGGCGAGAGAATCCTCGCCTTTCTTTTTGATAATATCAATGGATGTGAAGACCCTAGAGTGTATGGCAAAGCACTGAAAGGCGGTTTAAGAGATAAATGGTCTTACCGAGTAGGCGATTACAGGATATTAGCGCACATCGATGACGGTATAGTTACCGTGACCATAGCAGAAGTCGGACACCGTAACAAGTTTATAAAAGGAGATGATTAACGTGCGTAATACAGTTGAAGTTGAAATCTCACCTGAGCTTCAGGCTAAGATTGACGATACAAAAATTCGTATGGGAATTAGCCACTTAAAATATTCAGACCATGTCATCAAAGCATTATTTGAAGCGATGATTTGGGAAGAGGAGGAAAAGCCCGGCGGGCTAGAAGCAACTCTAAAAAATCACACAGACAACTAATTTGGCATAGTAGACAAAATGGTGGCTAATTTTGTCTACTATACCTATAAGACACCAATCACTGAAGTTTTTTTATTGCCTTTTCTCTTGTCAAAGTCGCATAAATCAATATCGAGCCCATACGATAACCAAAAACCGCACTTTACATGTTAATTGCAAAGTGCGGTTGCGGCTTAATTGGCTTTAAAGCAAAATACCGTGGTTTTGTGGTATCGTTCGCCAGCGTTGCTAA
Source organism: Testudinibacter crocodili (assembly GCF_006228025.1). Lineage (NCBI taxonomy): Bacteria > Pseudomonadati > Pseudomonadota > Gammaproteobacteria > Pasteurellales > Pasteurellaceae > Testudinibacter > Testudinibacter crocodili. Next base: position 6,092 of record NZ_VDHF01000032.1, on the reverse strand, counting down.
TGCCGCCATATTTAAACCATTCCGGGTGGTTTGGGGTGTCGGGGAGGGCTTGGGTTTCGAGGGCGATGCCGGCATGGTTGACGTAAACACCGCCAGTGCGGTTTGGGGTGTCGGCGAGGAAGTTGCCGCTGTAAACCTGCACCGCCGCTTGATCGGTGAAAATCTGTAGTGTCAGGTCGCCATTGCTAGCGCTGAGTTCGATTTGCGGTTGCTCACCGAGGCTTGGGCAGTCGAGCAAAAAGGCGTGATCGTAACCAGCAACAATTTTTTGATCGGCATCATGCAAGAAGTCCTGTGCGATCGGCTTACTTTGGCGGAAATCGAAGCCGCTGTTTGCCACGGGTTTTAACGGTTCTTTCGGAATGCCTTCAGCGTCAACCGGCAAATAATACGCAGCATTGATTTTTAAGCGATGTTGCAGTGCGGTTTGCTCGGCACTTTCGCCGTCTAAATTAAAATAGGCATGGTTGGTTAAATTGAGCGGTGTGTCTTGATCGCTTAAAGCGCTATATTCAACCACAACCGCATTGTCTTCACGCAAGCTGAACCGCACTTTGGTTTCCAAATTGCCCGGAAAACCTTGATCACCATCGCCTGAAAACAGGCTGAATTGCACGCTGTGCGCTTGCTGATCGCTGATTGTCCAACGTTGTTGCGCAAATCCGACACTGCCGCCATGCAACTGGTGTTTGCCTTGTTGGTTGGCATCCAGTTTATAGTGGTTGCCGTGCAAGCTGAATTCGGCATTGGCAATCCGGTTGGCAAACCGCCCGACGCTGGCACCCAGATAAGCGCCCTGCACTACATGCAGTGCCACGGTGCTACAGCCTAAAACCACCTCACGTAGTTGTTGTTGGATCGGCACTTGGCAAGAGAGCCACGTGGCGCCCCAGTCAGTTAAGCGAATCTGCATCCCGTTGCTGTTTTGCAAGGTAACCAGTTTAAACGGCTTGCCGTCGGCGGCAATTTCACATTCAGAGACGGTTATCATAGCACGCTCACTCCGGCTGAGGCATGGCACACATAAAAGGTCTCTTTTAAACCGGTGCGTTTTTCATAATGCTCAGCAATATTTTTACGCACGGCTTCGATCTTATCTTGCGGCGCCAGCGCCACAATACAGCCCCCAAAACCGCCACCGGTCATGCGTGCCCCGCCACTGTTGCCAATCACTTGTTGTGCCAGCTCCACCAGATAGTCCACTTCCGGCACTGTGATTTCAAAATCGTCTTTCATTGAAACGTGAGATTGCCCCATCAACACGCCCAATTGTTGCAAATCTCCTTGCTTCAGTGCCACCACGGCATCTAACACTCGCTGATTTTCGGTGATGACATGTCTGGCGCGCTTGGCGACAATCGGGTCAAGTGCGGTTAACTCGGCTTCATGCAGTTCAAATTGAGCAATTGACACATCACGCAGCGCTTTCACCCCGAAAAATTCGGCGGCTTGTTCGCACTGTTGACGACAGCTGTTGTATTCTCCTGCAACCAAATCGTGTTTCACATTAGAGTTGACGATCATCACGGCAACGCCTTGCGGCACCGGCACTGCTTCCGTTTCCAAACTGCGACAGTCAATTTTCAGCAGATGATCTTGCTGCCCCAATGCCGAGATCAATTGATCCATGTTGCCGCATTGACAACCGACAAAGCGATTCTCGGCTTGTTGCCCGATCAAGGCGATTTCAACCTGAGTTAACTCCAAATCGCCGACAATTTGACAGAATTTTCCAGTTGCCACTTCCAGCGCAGCGGAAGAACTTAAACCGGAAGAGAGCGGAACATTACCGCTGATCGCCAGATCGGCACCGATTTTGAAATCCGGGCATTTTTCTTGAATATATTTGACCACGCCACGCACATAACCGGTCCATTTGTAGTCTCCGGCGGCATCAAAGTGCGGTTCAATCGGCTGGCTCAAATCAAATTCATCCCATTGTTGTAAATCGGCGGCATAAACCCGAAATATACTGTCCTCTCGTTTCGCGCCGCTGATTGCCGTGCCATAATCAATGGCACATGGCATCACGAAACCGTCGTTATAATCGGTATGTTCGCCGATAACATTCACACGACCGGGCGCATAAACCAGCACTTGTGGTTGATATTCAAATTGATCGATAAAGGCTTTCTGAGCTTGCTGTTGTGGTGTCAATTGTGCTGTCATTTTGTTATCCTCATACTGTCATTAAGGTTATCATTATCAGGTGTATTTGCTTTTGTTTGTGGCGCTTTTGTTTGTGGCGCTTTTGTTTTTGGCGCTATTGTTAGCTTTATTTGGCTTTATAGTGAATATCACTCAATTGCGCCAAACGTGCCGCAGCTTGCTCAGGGGTGAGATCACGCTGTGCTTCTGCCAACATTTCGTAGCCGACCATAAATTTTCGAATTGTCGCGGAACGTAATAACGGCGGGTAGAACACTGCGTGCAGTTGCCAATGATCCAAAGTGCGGTCGTCTTTGAAAAATGGCGCATAGTGCCAGCCCATCGAATACGGAAAAGCACATTCAAACAGATTATCGTAGCGCGTAGTCAACAATTTAAGCGCCAGTGCCAAATCATCACGCTGCGTTGCGGTTAATTCATTCATGCGTTTCACCGCACTTTTCGGCAGGAGCAGCGTTTCAAACGGCCAAGCCGCCCAATATGGCACCACCGCTAGCCAATGTTCAGTTTCCACCACGGTGCGACTGCCATCTTTCAGTTCGGCATTGACATAATCCAGTAGTAAATTACTGCCATGTTGTTGATAATAGTTCAGCAAATTACGCTCTTTGGCTGCAACTTCATTGGGCAAGAAACTGTTTGCCCAGATTTGTCCGTGTGGGTGAGGCTGTGAACAGCCCATAACTTCACCTTTATTTTCAAACGCCTGCACCCAAAGATAAGTTTTACCCAACTCCTCTATCTGCTGATTCCAAGTCTCGATCACCTCGCGCAGTTGGCTGACACTCAACTCCGGCAAGGTTTTGCTGTGATCCGGCGAAAAACAGATCACACGGCTCAAACCACGCACACCCATCACCTGAAACAACGGGTTATCACTCGGCGGTGCCTCTGGGCTGTCCGGCATTAATGCCGCAAAATCATTAGCAAAGACATAAGTACCTTGATAGTCTGGATTCACTTCTCCCGAAATCCGCTTGTTGCCAGGGCATAAGAAACAGTTTTCATCATAATCGGGGAGCTGCGCCGTAGCAGCCTTTTCACTCTGCCCGCTCCAAGGACGTTTCGCACGGTGTGGAGAAACCAATATCCACTCATCTTTCAAAGGGTTATAGCGTCGATGCGGGTGTTCGGATACGTCAAAAGTTATCTCAGTCATTTAAATTTCCTTTAAATTTAAGGTTTAAATTTCATGTAAGCGTTTTCATTGAACAATATAACAATAACTTTAGTAATAAACTGTTAATTAGATCACATGTTTTTAAAAAATTTATTGCAGCAGTTAATCTAACTTTGATCTTAATCACAAAATTAAAAATAAATTTTTGAAACGTTTCAAGATAAGGCCTAATATAAAATAAATTGAAACGATTCAATTTTTTTTCTCTAAACTGACTAACAGGAGTTTTGCGATGAATTTACTTTTTCTTGGAACAGGAGCTTCAGAAGGCATTCCCAATCCTTATTGCAAGTGTGAATTGTGTGAAAATGTCAGGACTCAAGGTGGGCATGATGTCCGAACTCGCTCTTCCGCCCTTATCAATGATGAAATTCAAATTGATATTGCTCCGGATTTTTTCTATCAAGCTAAACTGCATCAGATTGATGTCACTCGAATTAAAGATTTATTAATTACACACACCCATCCGGATCATTTCAACACAGGGGAGCTACATAACCGTGTAGAAAATTTTGCTTTTAATGTAGAGCACCCTTTATTTATCTATGGAAGTGATAAAGCAATTACGGGATGTCGCAATGCGATAGAAGATGTTACGCCAGAACGTTTTAATTTATCCATTCTGATTCCTTTTATTACTGTCAAAACCAGCTCTGGCGTATCGATTACTCCCCTTATCGCAAACCATGCCCGCTGGGAGTTATGCTATATTTATCTGATTGAAAAAGATGAAAAAACTATTTTATACGGACATGACTCCGGATTTTATTCTGATCTCACTTGGAATTGGTTAAAAGGTAAGAAATTAGATTTAATCGTTTTGGAATGTACTTATGGCTATCATCAAAACCAATTTACCAATAATCATATGAGCATTGAAACTGTCATCAATATGAAAAAAGTATTTTCAGAAAACGGTAACCTTGCTCTACATACTCAGATTTATATTTCTCATATTTCTCATAGTTGTGGCTTTAATCACCAAGAATTAAGCCATATTTTTGCCGAACACGACATCCATGTTGCTTATGATGGATTAAACCTTTCTATTTAGGAGCTCAGAATATGTTTAAAATTCCTCGTTTACTAACAATGATGTTCATGCAATATTTTGTACAAGGTGCATGGAATATGACTATTGGTGCGGTGCTGGCGACTTATAGCATGAAAGGTATAATCGGCTCGACTTATTCACTTTTAGGATTGGCAACGATTATTTCACCATTATTTATTGGTATGATTGCCGACCGTTTTTTCCCTTCACAAAAAGTGATCTCAATTTTACATATTTTAAACGGTGCCGTACTATTGTTATTACCAAATTATATTCTGGCAGGTAATGTAAATGCATTTCTCGCTCTCATTTTTGTAGTGGGTCTATTATACTATCCAACTACCGCACTTTCTAACAGCATTGCATTTCACCATATTTCAGATCAAAAATTATTCCCTTACATTCGGGTATTCGGCAATATTGGATTTATCGTTATTGGTTTGATTATGGGATACTATGAAATTTTTGATAATATTATCGTATTTAAAATTGCTGCTATTGCATCCATTGTTTGTGGTCTATATTGTTTTACACTCCCTCATACTCCTCCGGCAACCAAAGGAGCAAAACTTAACTTAAGAACTATTCTATGCCTAGATGCTCTCTCTTTATTTAAAGATAGATACTTTAGCATATTTATGCTTGCAACATTTATTTTAATGATTACGAAAACAGCTTATAGTGCTTATATTCCTGTTTATTTAAAAGTAATGGATTTAAATTCAGCTAATATGATGCAAATAGCTGTGATTACAGAAGTAGTTTTTATGGTATTACTGGTAACCATGCTGAAAAAATATGGTTTTAAAGCCGTTATTACATTAGGAATTATCGGTTGGGTGATTCGCATGTTTATCTTCTCACATGCCTCTACCAGCGAAGACTACTTTATTTATATCCTTATTGGACTATTGTTACAAGGTGTATGTTGGGACTTTTTCTTCACCGCCGGTGATGTTTATGTGAATGCTAAAGCAGACAGCAGTATTAAAGCGCAAGCTCAAGGATTACGTTTTATTGTTTCGAATGGTTTCGGTGTCTTCATGGCATCCTCGCTAATCGGAGCAATTAACAATCGTGTTGTTACAGAAAGCAGTATGCCTGAAGCCGGAAGTCAGTGGGCTGAATTCTGGATTTATCCTGCAATTATTGCTTTGGTGGTTGGTATTATATTTTGGATCTTTTTCAAAGATACTGATGTATTTGTTGCAGAAAATAAATAGAGTAATCAGAATTATACAGGAATTGATATGAACGAAATAAAAACCCAGCTTATATTATTGGGCAGCACATTTAATTTTATTGTGATGTTTAAACTTCTACTTACCTGCTTTTTAGGTGGAATAATTGGTTTGGAAAGAGAAGTTAAAAGAAAACCGGTCGGTATCAAAACCTGTATAATTATCGCTGTAACGACCTGTATTTTAACAGTTGTTTCAATTCATGCGGCTGAATATTATGCCGCATTATCAAGTAATATTAGAACTGATCCAATGAGATTAGCCGCCCAAGTTATTAGTGGCATAGGGTTCATAGGAACAGGTGTTATTTTACATAAAAATAATGATATGATATCCGGGATCACTACTGCAGCAATGATCTGGAGCGCTGCTGGCATAGGTATCACCGTTGGAGCTGGCTTCTACGGCGATGCAATTACTGTTGCTATCATCATTATTATTACTTTAA
>NZ_VDHF01000031.1:0-18418 GCF_006228025.1 Testudinibacter crocodili | reverse complement strand
CCATAGTAGTATTCTTATAGAGAGGCTCATCAACTAACGTTTCATCAAAAAGTGCATCGAAATTACTGCAATCTATAGGATAAAAAAAAGTAAAATCTTTTATAATACAATCTTTTTGTGTACCAAGATAATTAATAACGCGAGTTAGTGCCGGTGGTCCAGCCGTCTCGCCCCATCCAACTTGCTCACTATTATTTATTAACTTCTTAAAAATTTTTTTCCTTTTTATTCTTCTTGTATCATAAGGCTTTATTTTATTAGGATTTAATGCACAGTCTAACATTTCTAGTACGATCGGATGCTGAGGAGGAAATTTTAAAAATGCACAATTAAATGAATTATTCGACTGTTTACCAACAATAGCTTCTTCTTTAAATTCAAACGGATGAATACAAAGCATGTCTGTATCACAGTAGCAGCCTCCTTTTACTGCCAATAATTTCCAACGAAAAAGATCGGCAAACGCAGCATAAGATCCTTTGTGTAAAAAAATCTGTTCTTTAGGAACAACCTCATTAGCGTCAAAGCATAAAACATCTTTGGGTAATCCCGCAATCTGACTATATGCATATAAATGAACAGAATGTCCATTAGCAATAAACGACTGCATACAAAGATACTCTAATCGGCTTATGGAGTCTCCAATCCACACCATTTGAACAGGATCTTTATTCATTTTAATTTTCCTTAGCGTATTCTCCAATAATAAAATAATATCATATAACTAAGAATCTGAATATTCTCTATTTTATAAAAAAACCGCACTTTACTTTTTAAGTATTAATAAGCAAAGTACGGTTACTATTAAAAACCAGAGAATAAAGAACTACTTACCACTATCCCCATAGTTACCCAACACACGGGCGCTTGGGTCGTTGACGTTGCAGCCTTGCCATGTTTTGTTTGGCATCCAGAAGTCTTTGATCCAGCTGGCATTGCCAGGATAGAATTTTTCAAAAATATCTCGATACAATAAGGATTCTTTGGTAAATGGTGTTCCATGCGGGTATTTGTTTTTTGCCGCTAACACATCTTGCGCTGTATATTTTTCTTCGGCATAAGCTTTCAGGTAATCCACCATAGAATGCCCAACCGCATCGCTGAATGCGGCTTTTTCGCGCATTAAAATGCTGTCTGGCAGATAGTTCAACCCTTCAAAAGCATGGCGTAACAAATATTTGCCTTTGCCGTACACATTCATTTTCTTCTCAGGGTTGATACTCATCGCATAGTCGACAAAATCCAGATCACCGAACGGCACCCGTGCTTCGAGCGAATTCGCAGCTAAACAACGATCAGCACGCAGCACATCATACATATACAATTCACGGATCCGTTTTTGTGCTTCTTGTTGGAAGGCTTCAGCGTTGGGGGCAAAATCAGTATATTTATAACCAAAAATTTCATCGCTGACTTCACCAGTCAACAGTACTTTCAAATTGGTGTTTTCACGAATATATTTACACACCAAATACATACCGATGCTGGCACGAATGGTGGTGATATCCCAAGTCTCTAAATGCCAAATCACCTTTTCCAAACAACCTAGCACATCATCTTTGGTCATAATCACTTCGGTATGATCGGTGCCCAGAAAATCTGCCACTTCTTTGGCATATTTCAGATCAATCGGGTCGGTTTCCATACCCACCGCAAAAGTTTTAATCGGTTTCTTCAGGTTTTTTTGCGCAATCGCACACACTAGCGAGGAATCTAAGCCGCCACTCAGCAAAAAACCCAATGGCGCATCTGCATGTAAACGTTTGATCACCGCACTTTCCAATTTTTCGCGCAGATTTTTGGCAATTGTCGGGATATCGTGGTCATACACCATTTTGGGATCGGCAATATCATTGTATTGTGTAAACTTACCGTCTTTATAGTAATGTCCCGCTGGGAAAGGTTGCACTTCACGGCAAAATTCAACCAGCGCTTTAGCTTCTGAGGCAAATGCGATTTTACCACTTTGTTTATCATAGCCGTAAAACATCGGCCGGATGCCAATTGGATCGCGCGCCGCCATCACTTGGTCATGCTGTTTATCGAATAAAACCAATGCAAATTCAGCATCCAGCATTTTGACCATCACTTCAAAACCGACGCGTTCATACAGTGGAATCAGCACCTCGCAATCACTATCGGATTGAAACTCAAATTGGTCTTTTAGCAATTCTCGCAATGCTTCAAAATTATACACTTCGCCGTTACAGATCAGCTCATAACCGTTATGTTTGAACGGCTGATTGCCATTGTTGGAAAGATCCATAATGGACAGACGGTGGAAGCCCCATAAACCACTCTCTTCGCCGGTTAAACTTTGATTATCCGGCCCACGGTGAAAAATTTTATCATAACCACGCTTAAAATCTGTCGTTGACATTTGTTGCTCAGAGGCGAATACAAACCCACACATAGTTGCTACTCCATTTTTATGTTTATTTTTTCTGGTACAAATTTTTCGCCATCATACAACGAAATTTAGAAAAAAAACAACCTTTACCGCATTTTAATAGAGAAAAAAATAATGTAATCCGTAAAATACTAAATTTCATATAAAAATATCATCATTTTTTTAGTAAAAACAAAACCGCACTTTCTTTATGAGAAAAGTGCGGTTCTGGTCAAACGCAATAAGGGTTATTCCACCAAGAAGCAGGCTATTTTACTGCCGTCTGGATACTCACGCAGCGTAGGTTTCGCTTGAAAACAGCGAGGTTCTGCCAAGCGGCAGCGCCCACTGAAGGCACAACCTTGCGGCGGCTTGAGCGGGCTTGGCAATTCACCACTTAATTTAATCCGTTCGCGCCGTTTTTCTGGGGACAGACGTGGTGTTGCTGACAGCAAAGCTTGCGTGTAAGGATGGCGCGGATTGCTGAAAATCTGTTCGGTGGTACCCTGCTCCACACAGCGCCCCAAATACATCACGATCACCTCGTCAGCAATATGCTCTACCACGGATAAATCATGTGAAATAAAGATGTACGAAAGCCCCAGTTGATTTTGCAGATCCATCATCAAATTCAGCACTTGCGCCCGCACCGACACATCCAACGCCGAGACCGGTTCATCTGCCACCACAATATCCGGATTCAGAACTAAACCGCGCGCAATCGCAATCCGTTGCCGTTGTCCGCCAGAAAACATATGCGGATAACGATCATAAAATTCAGTACGCAGCCCAACTTGCGCCATAATCTCCAAAACCTTGGCTTTGCGCTGTTCCGCGGTTAAATCGGTGTTAATCAGCAGCGGCTCTTCCAAAATTGTGCCGACTTTTTTACGCGGGTTGAGTGACGCATACGGATTTTGAAACACAATTTGAATTTTTTGACGACGCAATTTTTTGATTTCATTATCATCCAGCAAAAAATTTTGTCCGTTATAATACAACTCTCCGTTGGTCGGCTCCTCAATCATGGTTAATAGCCGCGCCAATGTGGATTTTCCACAACCGGATTCGCCCACCACTGCCAGCGTTTTGCCTCTTTCCAAATTAAACGAAACGCCGTCCAATGCTTTCACTTGTTGGGTTTTAGAAAATAATCCTTTTTTCACTGGATAATATTTCTTGAGATCAACTCCCTTTAATAACGTATGTTCAGACATGAACCGGCTCTCCTTGGGCGTTTAATGGTGTGTGGCATTTCACCTGCCGATTAGCTAATTGATGCAAGTGCGGTTCTTCAAGTCGGCATTCCTCGGTTGCATAAGGACAACGTGGATTCAGCAAACAGCCAGTTGGGCGATCATATTTGCCCGGCACCACCCCCGGCAACGAATGCAAGCGGGATTTACCAACAGCAAACTCCGGCAATGATCGCAAAAGCGCTTGAGTATAAGGGTGTTTCGGAGTGGCGAAAATATCGACTGCCCGTCCTTCTTCCACCACTTGCCCGGCGTACATCACCAAAATCCGCTCAGCAGCTTCCGCCACCAATGCCAGATCATGAGTAATCAGAATCAACGCCATATTCTGCTTTTTCTGCAACTCCAGCAGCAGATCAATAATTTGCGCCTGAATAGTTACATCAAGTGCGGTCGTCGGTTCGTCAGCAATCAACAGTTTCGGACGACAGGCAATTGCCATTGCAATCATCACCCGCTGGCTCATGCCGCCAGACAACTGGTGCGGATATACTGACAAACGCGATTCCGGATCCGGAATGCCGACCTGAGTTAACAACTCAATGGTTCGTTGGCGACGGCTTTGGCGGCTACCGCCCTCATGCACTTTTAAGGCTTCCATAATCTGAAAGCCGACACTATATGCCGGGTTTAAGCTGGTCATCGGATCCTGAAAAATCATCGCTACTTCGGCGCCAACCAGTTCACGTTTTTTATTTTCCGAGATCGCCTGCAAATCATTGCCGTCAAAATTCAAACTCTCTGCATGCACTCGCCCCGGAAAATCGATCAGCCCCATAATCGCCAACGAGCTGACCGATTTCCCCGAACCAGATTCCCCGACAATGCCCAACACTTCGCCTTGTTTGATTTGATAGCTGATCCGATCCACCGCTTTAAACGGGGTTTTCTCATCACCAAAATGCACCGAAAGCTGATTAATTTCTAATAATGACATTCTCATCAGCTCCTTATTGTTTTAATTTCGGATCAAGGGCGTCACGCAAACCGTCACCCATTAAATTGAATGCCAACACCGTCAGCAAAATCGCCAAACCGGGGAAAGTGACCACCCACCACGCCCGTTGCACAAACTGCAACGCTTCAGCAAGCATCGCCCCCCATTCCGGAGTAGGCGGTTGTGCGCCGATACCCAAAAAGCCCAACGCTGCCATATCCAAAATCGCATTGGAAAAACCCAGCGTAGTCTGCACTATTAACGGCGCCAAACAGTTGGGTAAAATAGTAATCAGCATCAAGCGAATCGGTCCGGCACCAGCAACACGCGAGGCAGTGACGTAATCACGATTCAGCTCATTAAGCACTGAAGCCCGGGTCAAACGCACATAGCTCGGCAGTGACACTAAAGCTATTGCAAAAGAGGCGTTCAATAATGAAGGTCCAAGAATCGCCACAATCGCAATGGCTAACAACAAGCTCGGTAGCGCCAGCATAATGTCAATCACACGCATGATAAAGATATCGATCCAGCCACCAAAATAACCGGAGATCAACCCTAACAACACACCGAAAACAAAAGACAGGCTCACGACCAGTAAACCAATAAACAATGACAAACGTGCGCCGTAAATCAAACGCGACAAAATATCCCGCCCCACATCATCGGTGCCGAGAATGTAACTCCAGCTACCGCCTTCCATCCACGCTGGCGGCATCAACAATGCATCACGCGCCTGTGCAATCGGATCATGTGGTGACACCACATTCGCCAACAGGCTAACCGCAAAAATAAAAATAATATAACTTAACCCAACAACAGCCCCTTTACTATGGCTGAAGTGCGACCAAAACTCGGCAATCGGTCCTTTTGGTGCAGGTATCGCTTGAATTTGAACAGTCTCTGACATAATTTCCTCTATTCAGTCGTACAACAGTACTATTTACGATGACGAATACGAGGATTTAAAATCCCGTAAAGCAGATCAACAAACAGATTTACCAGAATAATAATGGTGGCGATAATCAACACCGCTCCCTGCACAACTGGATAATCGCGCGCACGAATCGCCTCGATCACCCATTTACCGATGCCCGGCCAAGCAAAAATCGTTTCCGTCAGAATTGCACCGGACAGCATCTGCCCGACAATCAACCCAACCACGGTCACCACCGGAATCAGTGCATTACGCAGTGCATGTACCACAATCACCCGCATTTTCGACAGCCCTTTGGCGCGAGCGGTGCGAATATAATCTTCACCCAGCACTTCCAACATTGAAGAACGGGTCATCCGAGAAATCACCGCCAGTGGAATTGTACCTAGCACAATTGATGGCAAAATTAGGTGTGATACGGCAGATTTAAAGGCACCTGGCTCATCAGAAAGCCAACTGTCGATTAACATAAAACCAGTGACATCATCAATCCAAAACTGTGCGCCGATTCGTCCGGATACCGGCGTCAGATCCAGTTGCACCGACATCACCAGCATCAGCAACAAGCCCCACCAAAAAATCGGCATCGAATAACCGGTCAATGACACTGCCATCACGCTGTGATCAAAAAATGAACCCCGCTTGACTGCGGCTAAAATACCGATTGGAATACCCAAAATCACCGCAAACAGAATTGCCATGGTGGTAAGTTCAATCGTAGCAGGAAACAGATTTAAAAACTCTTCGACAACCGGCTGGCTGTTTTTAAAAGAGATGCCAAGATCGCCTTTTGCCAGATCGCCGAGATAATTAAAATATTGCTGATAAAGCGGCAAATCCAAGCCCATTTGCTTCAGCATTTGCGCATGCATTTCCGGACTTAGCCCGCGCTCTCCCATCCGAATTTCAATCGGATCACCGGGAATAAAATGAATTAACGCAAAGGTCAACAAGGTGATTCCAATAAACGTTGGAATCACCATGAATATGCGTTTTAAAATAAACTGGAACATGAGGTTATCTCAAAATGTGTTACGACTATCCCACACTGCCACTACGCCATATTGCTGCGCAACATCGACTGATAGCAGCGGAAAAAAGAAAAACCGCACTTTTACCATAAAAGTGCGGTCAAATACAGTACTATTCTAATTCTAGGTTATAAAAATTATGTAAGCCGAACGGATCGATCACATAGTTTTTGACTTCTTTACGAACCGGCAGATAAGTTGTCGAGTGAGCAATCGTAATCCACGGTGCTTGCTCTTTGAAGATCACTTGTGCCTGTTTATACAACTCGCTGCGTTTTTCTTGGTCAGTGACCAACACCGCTTGTTTGATTAAATCGTCAAACGGCTTGTAGCACCATTTCGCATAGTTGGAGCCTTGCTCCGCAGAAGCACAGCTTAACAACGTCCCCAAGAAATTATCCGGATCACCGTTATCACCGGTCCAGCCCATCATGCCGCTCGGATCATCGCCTTTTTTCATGCGCTGCAAATATTCACCCCATTCATAGCTGACAATCTTCGCTTTCACACCGACCGCTGCCCAGTCAGCCTGCACTAATTCCGCCATGCGGCGAGCATTAGGATTGTACGGACGAGACACCGGCATTGCCCACAATTCGGTTTCAAATCCGTTTGCAAAACCTGCTTCAGCCAACAGCGCTTTAGCTTTGGCTGGATCATAAGTATAATCTACCACTTCGTCATTATAGCCCCACATAGTCGGCGGCATCGGGTTTTTGGCTTTTGTCGCTGCGCCCAAATAAACGGCATCAATAATCGCATCTTTATTAACCGCATAATTCAGTGCCTGCCGCACTTTGTGATTGTCGAACGGCGCTTTCTGTACGTTAAAGTGCAGATAACCGACATTTAAACCGGCTTCTTCCATTAAGTTAATGGCGCTATCCTTCTTCATTGCTTCCAAATCAGCCGGATTTGGATATGGCATAATATGACATTCGCCTTTTTGCAATTTGGCATAGCGCACTGACGCATCCGGCGTAATCGCAAACACTAAGCGATCAATTTTTGAGCGCCCTTTCCAATAATGATCAAAGGCTTTATAGCGGATCGTAGCATCTTTTTGGTAATTGACCAATTCAAACGGACCTGTGCCGATAGGGTCTTGATCGATTTTTTCCGGCGTGCCTGCTTTCAACATATTCTCAGCATATTCTGCAGACAGAATACCGGCAAAGTCCATCGCAATGTTAGCTAAAAAGGGAGCATTCGGTTGTTTTAAATAAATTTTAACCGTGTAGTCGTCAACTTTTTCAAGCTTATCAAGAATATTCGGCATATCCATTCCGACAAAATATTCATAGCCCAAATTTGAGACTTTATGATATGGATTATTCGGATTTAGTTGGCGATCAAACGAGAAAATCACATCATCGGCATTAAAATCTCGGCTCGGTTTAAAATGTTTATTCGATTGGAATTTAACCCCTTTACGCAGATAAAATGTATAGGTTTTACCGTCTTCAGAAACATCCCATTTTTCGGCTAATGACGGCTGCACCGTGGTCTTACCCCGTTCAAACTCGGTTAAGCGGTTAAACATCGCCTGCCCACTAGCATCTAACGAGGCTCCATCCGTCACTAACTGCGGATTAAATGCGGTTGGCGACGCTTCCGAGCAATATACCAAGGTTTTGGTTTCGGCGGCTGCCGAGAAAGAGACAGACAAAGCAGAGACAGATAAAGCAATCGCCGTCAGCGATAAAGTAGTCAATTGTTTCATTCCTACACTCCGTTATTTAACGTTATTAAAATATAAGCCGTTTATCATTATTTACAGCACCAAAGCAACAGTGACTTTATAGTTAATACCACCAATTACGCCATTTCACAAGATATAAATTGACTATTTTTATCAAAACTTAGAGATTTATCAATTTTTTAGCATAATATTTAAAAAAGATAAAAAAATAGTGGCAAGATTTCCTGCCACTATTTGATTTGAAATGCCGTCACTCAACGAAAAGTGCGGTATTAATCCGCTAGTTTCACGCCATAAAATGCGCTATAGCCAAACGGACTTTGTTTGTAATCGCGTACACGCAGGCTCAATGGCGTAACCGTAATCGAATGTGCCACCGTAATCCACGGTGCTTGCTCTTTGGCGATCACTTGTGCCTGTTCGTATAAACCAATACGTTGGGTTTTATCCGATAAAGTCGCTGCTTGCTTAATCAAGCCATTAAACTCAGAGTGACACCAACGGGCATAGTTGCTGTGCCCAACGCTGTCACAGCCCAACAACGGGGTTAAGAAATTGTCCGGATCACCATTATCGCCCGACCAACCGTAAATACCGGCTGTCAACAACCCTTCTTTGGTACGCTTAATGTAATCGCCCCACTCGTAGCTGACCAACTCGGCTTTCACGCCGATTTTCGCCCAGTCACTTTGTAAGATTTCTGCTAAGCGACGCGGATTCGGATTAGAATTACGCACCACCGGCTGCACCCACAACTGGGTTTCAAAACCATTCGGATAGCCGGCTTCTGCCAACAACTGCTTGGCTTTTTCCAAGTCATACGGATAATCTTTGACTTCGGTGTTATAGCCCCAAATCGTCGGTGGCAATGGGTTCACTGCCGGTACGCCGGCGCCCTGATACACCACTTTGATGATGGTGTCTTTATCCGCCGCCATATTTAACGCCTGCCGCACTTTTACATTGTCAAACGGTGCTTTTTCAGTGTTAAACGCAATATACGCGACATTCAAGCCTTCCTGCGACATCAGTTGAATCTTCGGATCGGTTTTCATTTTGTCCAAATCGGCACTGTTCGGGAAATCCATCATATCGCACGCCCCGGTTTGCAATTTGGCATAGCGTGCGGTTGCATCCGGTGTGATGCTGAAAATCAGGCGCTTAATTGGCGCTTCGCCTTTCCAGTAATCTTTATTTGCCAAGAAACGCACAGCTTGATCGAGCTGATAGCCGGCAAACACAAACGGCCCGGTGCCGATCGGGGTGGTGTCAATTGTTTCCGGTTTGCCCGCCGCTAGCATTTTATCAGCGTATTCTTGCGAATAGATCGAGATGAAATCCATGCCTAAACTGGATAAAAACGGCGAATCCGGATAATTCAGCGTGATTTTCACGGTGTAATCATCGACTTTTTCAACAGATTTCAACAATTTTTGGAAATTCATTGAATTAAAATACGGATAGGTGCCATTGGAGACATTATGATAAGGATGGTTTGGATCCAGTTGACGTTGGAATGAGAAAATCACATCATCAGCATTGAAATTGCGGCTCGGAGTAAATTCCTTATTGGAATGAAATTTTACGCCTTTGCGCAGATGGAAAGTATATTGCAAACCATCTTCGCTGATCTCCCAGCGCTCCGCCAAACCCGGCTCCAAGTCGGTGCTGCCACGCACAAATTCAACCAAGCGGTTATACACTTGTTGTGAACTGGCGTTATACGAAATCCCATCCATCACTAAAGCCGGGCTGAAGCCGGTCGGCGCGCGGCTGGTGCAGTTGATAAAAGTGTCTTTGTCAGCCGCTTGCGCCATGGTGGTCAGTCCCAGCAAAAGTGCGGTCACAGAAAGGGTATTGCGTAAAGTAATGCGTAATGTCATATTGCCCCCAAAATGATTAATAAAAAATAACATTTCCGTCAAGATACAACGGTGTGGTGAACTTGCAAAGATCAAAATCATCTGGATTATAACCAAATCATCTAATTATGCCTACGAGGCGCTAAAAATAATTTACCCCTCACGTCGGCTCATGTTTTCGCCATCGTGAGCTTGTAGTTTTAACAAAACGATAATTTGAAGAATCCCGATTGTCGCCACGGTAAAAAAGGTGTAGCTGAACGCCTGCGCCACGGCATTGGGCGGCAGCAAGGTACGATAAATATTGAGCACCACCGCAGCAAAGGCGATTCCCAGCCCCAGCCCGACCTGCTGTGTCACACTCAGTAAAGTGCTGCCTTCACTATTGTTTTCTTCGGAAAACTCACTGATAGTCAAGGTGTTGGTTGCAGTAAACAGCAGTGACATCGTACAACCGTACAATACCAAAGGCGGTAACAGCCACCACAGCGACCAGCTTGGCTGCATTAAGCCAAAGCAAACAATACTGCCACACAGTAGAACCGTTGCCGCAATCAACGTCTTTTTATAGCCAAAACGATTTAACCAGCTACGAATCAACGGCTTACACAGAATCGAACTCAAGGCGATCGGGGTCAACATCCAGCCCGCCACATCTGCCGGATAGCCATACGCAACTTGCAACATCAACGGCAATAAAAACGGCGCACCTGAGCCGCACAAGCGTAAAATTAAGTTAACTTGAGTACCAATACTAAAAGTGCGGTATTGAAACAACGAGAAACCCAACAATGGCTGCGGCACTTTGCACGCATAATAGTAATATCCACCAAACAAACCAAACCCCAGCAGCAAAATCAAGATTGCTGACAGCAGCGAAAATGCGCGGCTGCCGATCATATCCAGCCCCAAGGTCACGCCTGCCAATGCGCCACCAAACAACAAAAAACCCAGCCAATCCAAACGAAATATTTTACCGGTCAGATTCGGCATATAGCGCCCACACAGCAAAAATCCAACGACACCGATCGGAATATTAATCAGGAAAATCCAATGCCAGCTGGCATAAGTCACCAACCAGCCGCCAAGCACCGGCCCCATAATCGGTCCGATTAACCCTGCCATCACCATCATATTCCATACCGACAGCACTTCATGACGTGGCACACTCTTGATAATTGACAAACGGGCAACCGGCATCATCAGCGCACCACCTGCGCCTTGCAACACCCTAAACGCCACCAAACTGTTTAAATCGCCAGCAAACGAGCAACAAATCGAACCGAGGGTAAACACCACAATCGCCGCACGAAACACCACCAACGTGCCGAAGCGATCCGCCAGCCAACCGCTTAACGGAATCAACAACGCCACCGTCAACGCATAACTGATCACCGCCAATTGCATTTCCAGCGGCGACTCCTGCAAATCGGCAGCAATACTTGGCAAGGCAGTGTTCAAAATGGTGGCATCGAGAGTTTGCATAAAAAGTGCGGTCGACGCCACCCAAGCTAAGCCATAATAATTGTTACTCATGCGCTGGCAACCAAGCCGCGATAAAATCAGCGATCTGCTCAACGGCATTCAAATCCAAACGGGGAATATCAGCCTGCCAAACCCCATCCTGACAGGGGTAATCCGTTGCGACCGCCAATACCTGTTCATCTATTTCAGGAAACGGTTTGCCGACGGCTTGACGGTGCAACAAAATTTTCGGCAATGGTTCGTGTTTGAAACCTTCAACCAGCACCAAATCGTTTAAATCCGGATCAAGCTGGCGTGCTAAGTAGTCCAACGAAACCGCCCTTGCTGTTTCCGTCATCATCGCCCAACGCTGATCGCACGTCACAGCCACCTGCGAAGCCCCGGCTTGGGTCATGCGCCAACTGTCTTTGCCGGGTTTGTCAGTATGCAGATCGTGGTGGGTATGTTTAATCACCGCCACGCGCAGCCCTTTTTGTTGCAAGTGCGGTAACAGTTTTTCCAGTAATGTTGTTTTGCCGCTGCCGCTATAACCGCTGATCCCCAACATCGTCAACGGTGATTTTGCCGTTTCTGGGCAATGGTTGATTTCTGCCAACTGTGCCAGATAGTTGATATTGGCAAATGTCTGCGCCTGATCGCTAAAGTCTGCCACCGCATAGCGTTGTTGTTGCATAAAATCGCGCACTTTGCGTCCGCCCGCTAACAAGTAACGCTGCAATGGCTCGATCAATTTTTTATTCAGCAGAGCAAATGTAGGGTGTTCCCGTTCGCCGTCGCTCGCATAAGCCAGATCCGCCTGTGTTTGCTGCACAGTTTGCAGCAGACGCTCCGCTAAATCCAGCGGCAAAAATGGCGTATCACACGGCACAAACAGTACCCATTGTGCTGCGCTCTGCTTCAGCCCGCTCAACATACCACTCAACGGGCCTAAAAAACCGTCCAACTCATCGATAAACACCGGCAGACCGCACTTTAGATAACTTTCTTGATGGCGATTGGCATTAATTAAAATCTGCGGTACTTGCCGCTGCAAGCGTGCTTTGACGTGCATAAACAGCGGTTTCCCCTGTAGCTTCTGCAAGCCTTTATCTGCCCCTTGCATCCGCCGCGACAAGCCGCCGCACAAAATCACTGCACTGATTTGTTGTTCCATTTAAACTCTCTTTCTCCAAACTATCGGACTGTTGTTCTTTGTTTATAAACGGTTGCAATTATGCTTTTCTTTGCTATCATCGCACAAATTAAAATCGAAACAAACTGATTAGGATCTGTTATGAAATGTCATCGTCTTAACGAAGTGTTGGAATTGATTCAACCACACTGGTCACAAGAGCCGGATCTCAGCTTATTGCAATTTTTACAGAAAATTGCTGCTGAAGCCGGATTCGACAAACCGATTGCCGAATTGAGTGATGAAGTGATTATCTATCACCTGAAAATGCGTGGCAGCGATAAACACGAGCCCATTCCGGGCATTAAAAAAGACTATGAAGACGATTTTAAAACCGCACTTTTAAAAGCGCGGGGCATCATTAAGTAAACAACTGATATTAGGATAGTTATGAAAAAACTTTTATTTATTTTAACCGCACTTTTGAGTATTAATATCGCACAAGCTGCTGATTTTGTCCCACAGGAAGGCAAACAATTCATCACCGTGACGCAACCTGCCAGTGTTGATAAAGAAGTGATCGAATTTTTCTCGTTCTACTGCCCACACTGTGCCAATTTCCAAATGGAATATAAAATTCCGCAAGCGATTCAAGCAAAAATGCCACAAGGCACTCACTTTGTGAAATACCATGTCAACTTCTTGGGGCGTGCATCCGAAGAATTGACCCGTGCTTGGGCATTTGCGATGGCAACCAACAGCACTGAATTAGTGGAAGATGCATTATTTGAAGCGGCACAAAGTAACCGTATCAGCTCTATGGCGGATATCCGTAAAATTTTTATCGACAAAGGCATCACTGCCGAACAGTTTGATAACGGCATCAACAGTTTTGCCGTCAACGGCCTAGTCAACAAGCAAATCAACGCACTGGAACAATACCAAGTGAAAGGCGTACCGGCATTTTTTGTCAACGGCAATAAACAAATCGACATGGGTGGCTTCAGCGACTCAAGCAGTGTGCAGCAATTTGTCGACAACTACACCGCAACCGTTTTATATCTGTTAAATCACTAATCTATTGACTTTTTTGTCAATAATATTTTCATCACGCCTGTTAGGATCACTGACAGGCGTTTTTATTGTGGATAATTTTTTTCAAAATCCGGCTGTTTCCACAAAAAAATATTGACTTATTTTTATGAATTGATTTAATGCTTGCCGAATTATCTTAGTCTTATAGAGGAACCATTATGGCCGAAAGTTTTAGCGTAACCCGTCGTTTTTTCGATGATAAAAATTACCCGCGCGGATTCTCCCGTCACGGCGACTACACCATTCGTGAATCTGATACTCTGGAAAAATACGGGCAAGCATTTATCGAGTTGGATCTGGGCAACCGCTCCCCAAGCACCGCTGAAGAAAAACAGTTTGTTGCCGTTTGCCGCCTAGAGCGCGAGCCGGAAACTTTTTTTGAAAAAACCTGGTGTAAATATCGCTCACGCATCTCCAGCGTAAAACGGGTATACACGCTTTCAGGACTGGCTGGCAGCGAACCTGTCGATGATTACAGCAACAACGACTAATTCGCAACCAGCCTAACGCTACGGCGCATTTCTCTATGCGCCGCTGTTCTCTTCTAGATCTATTCTGCTGTGGCATAAAAAATGCTACACTAACCGCACTTTACTATTTAACGACCCATTTGCTACCTATTTATGCCAAACCCATCTTTCACGATCTCAGATTATCCACAACTGTTAGCCGCCAAACAGCAAAAACTGACTGAACTGCTTGCCCCTTTCGACGCTCCGCCGCTAGAGGTATTTGCTTCCGAGCCGGAATATTACCGAATGCGTGCCGAATTTCGAATTTGGCATGATAAGGGCGATCTGTACCACATCATGTTTAATCCGCAAACCAAGCAGCGCTATCGTGTTGATCATTTTCCGGTTGCCAGTCGCTTAATCAACCGCATGATGGCAGCAATCATTCCATTGTTGCAATCCATGCCGCTCTTAGCGCACAAGCTGTTTCAGATTGATTATCTCAGTACTTGCAGTGACAAAATCATTGTCAGTTTGCTGTATCACAAAAAGCTGGACGAACAGTGGCAGCAGCAGGCGCACATTTTACGCCAACATTTGCAGCAACAAGGGTTTGATCTGCAATTAATCGGCAGAGCCAGCAAGCAGAAAATCTGCTTAGATCAAGAATATATCGATGAAGTGCTGACGATTAACGGCCATGATTACACCTATCGCCAAGTGGAAAACAGCTTCACCCAGCCAAATGCCAGAATGAATATTAAGATGATCGAATGGGCACTGTCCTGCACGGCTGACAGCCAAGGGGATTTATTGGAATTGTATTGCGGCAACGGCAATTTTTCGGTAGCGTTGGCACAAAATTTCCGCAAGGTGCTGGCGACCGAAATTGCCAAACCATCCGTTGCAGCGGCGCAATTCAATATCGAAAAGAACCACATCGACAATTTACAAATTATTCGGATGTCCGCCGAAGAATTTACCCAAGCAATTAACGGCGTGCGCCAATTTAACCGCCTGCAAGGCATTGATCTACATGATTATCAGTGTGAAACCATTTTAGTTGATCCACCGCGTGCCGGGTTGGATAACGAAACAGTAAAAATGGTACAGCAATATCCTCAAATCTTGTACATCTCTTGTAACCCGCATACCCTGTGCGACAATTTGCAAACCCTATGCCAAAGCCACCGTATTGAACGTGCGGCATTGTTTGATCAATTTCCTTACACCGAACATATGGAAAGTGCGGTTTGGTTGGTTAAGACCCGATGAGTATCCAATTATTATGCGAAGATCCGGCTAAGCTAGTCGAGTTTGACCGCACTTGTGCCGCATTAAATTTGACTGACGAACCTGAAGCGATTTTAGCCTTAGTACAAACCACCGAACGTTTGGAATTGCGCAAACTGGACGAACCGAAATTAGGTGCAGTTGCGGTGGATTTTATCAGTGGCACCATGGCGCACCGACGTAAATTTGGTGGTGGGCGCGGCGAAGCCGTTGCCAAAGCGGTCGGCATCAAAAAAGACTATTTACCGACCGTGATCGACGCCACCGCCGGTTTGGGACGAGATGCCTTTGTGTTGGCAGCAATCGGTTGCAAAGTGCGGTTGATCGAGCGCCACCCGGTGGTGTTTGCCTTGCTGCAAGACGGCTTACAGCGCGCTTATCAAGATACGGAAATCGGAGAATGGTTACAGAACCGAATGCAGCTGCTATCCATTACTAATCTGACCGCACTTTCACCGATTCAGGATTGCGCTGATGTGGTTTATCTCGATCCGATGTATCCACATAAACAAAAAAGTGCCCTCGTCAAAAAAGAGATGCGGATTTTTCAGCATTTAGTCGGAGCTGATTTGGATGCGGATCAACTGCTTCCGTCTGCACTGCAACTGGCACGCAAGCGCGTAGTAGTCAAGCGCCCCGACTACGCCCCGTTTTTAGCCCAACAAAAACCGCACTTTAGCCAAACCACCAAAAATCACCGCTTTGATGTGTATATGGGTTTAAGATAAAATAGGATTAATCTAGACTGACACGGCTGATTCATAGCAGCAAAACTTAGTTAGCCGAGATCACCACACGGCGATTTGGACGCAGGCAATCACGCAATGCTTGTCCTTGTTCCGCGTCACACGCCACCACTTGATCCGCTTTGCCGTGTCCGACCGCTGTGACCGCACTTGCCGCAAATCCTTTGGAAACCAGATAGGCTTTCACCGCTTCAGCACGTCTTTGCGACAACACTTGATTGTAGCTGTCTGAACCTAAACGATCGGTATAGCCGTCAACTGTCAGTGCTTTGCTGCCACTCGCATTTAAACCACGTGCCACCTCATCAATCACTGATTTGCCTTTGGCGCTCAAGGTCGCCGAGTCAAAATCAAACAAGAAGTCGCCTGACAGTTCATACTGGTTGTTACAGCCGGTTGGTTTCCAGAAAAACGATTGGGCGTTCATGTCTTTGTCGAACAACACTTTGTATTGACAAATTTTATGTTCACCGTTTTGACGATAGTTGAACACATAATCCCATTCACGCACCGCAAACAAGCCTTCGCTAAAGTGCGGCCTGCCGATCAGATAATACAGTTGATCTTTGTTCATACCTTTTTCGATCATGCGCACGTTATCCCAGTTCGGCCAAATGCCATACTGCGAACCGCTGAAATTCACCCCGGCATCTTCCACTTTCGGCCACACCGGTTGATCAGTCGTGCCATCGGATTTAACATCGCTCAAACGACAGCCCGCTAATGCCATTACCACAGCCAGCGGCAATAAATATTTTGTCACTTTTTTCATTCAATATTCTCCACTTATTATTGAGTGAGAACCGCACTTTTACCTATTAAGCAAAGTGCGGTCAGGTTTATTACCACTGATAACCAACACCAACACCACCGCTGACATCACCGCGGCTATTATGCGAGGCATTTAATTTGATAATCACTTTTCCATTATCGGAAATTCGTGATACCCCTAACGCCACCGCATTTTGCGATTTATGCGCACCGCCAGCAACAGCAACCATCGAATGTCCCGGTAGGTAGGCTTGCGGCAAGCTCGCCATCGCTGCTGCCGTTGCACCGACGCCGTCAATATCTTTGGCTAAACCGTCAACACGATTATTGATGTTATTGATCGTCTGGTTGGTTGCATGCAACTGGCTACCATTGACCGCTTGCTTCGATGTTGCCGAAATTTCACCGTCAGCAACGTTATTGATAGCTTGGTTGTTGGCATTGATACCATTGCTGTCAATATAGGTTGTATCACCCACTTTATAGCTATTGGCCGTCACAGTAGTAAAGGTTGGCGTATCACTGATTTTCACCTTGATGTTGCCTTTGCCATCAGACTCAGTGGTGATATTTTTGCCATCACCTTTAATATTAACTGTGCTGCCCAAGGTCGCTGCATATGCTGCGCCACTGTCTGCGCCGAAGGTAATCGGTTTAACCACCTCTTTATTCAAGGCATTCAATGCTGTGCCAACATCATTTGCTGTAGTGGTATTGCCATCGGTTTGTGTAATCACATAGCTTGGTGCCGTGACTTTACCGTCTTGGTCAACGGTTGAACCGCCGCCTAACGCATTGGCAACCGATTGCGCTGTGCCATGTAGCTGATTGCCGTTGATGGCGTCAGTTGAACCTGCGGCGACGTTACCATCAGCCACATTGGTGATCACCATTGGTTTTTCACTGACAATTTTCACTTTCGCCGGAGTTGCCGGCGTTAATGTAATGGTACCGTCAGAATTGGTTTGTGAACGGTAGAAGTTGCCACCAACATTGGTCAACGAATTTCCGTCTTGATCCACATACTCCATTGGTAAGCCAACCACATCAATTTCATAGCTATAGTTACCATTGGCATCCTTGCTGACTGCTGACGCCTTAGTGTTAGTACCGTGTTTCACTGTCACCGTTTCACCAGAAACCGCACTTGGGGCTTGAGCAGGATTTTTCTCTGCATCGCCATCTGTTGCTAGCTTCCATTCAGTCCCTGTGCCACTACCATCAGCTCCATCTTTACCGTCTTCGCCTTTCGGGCCTTGAGGACCAATCGGACCTTGCTCGCCGGTATCACCTTTCTCTCCTCGGATACCTTGTTCACCCTGAGCACCGGTGTCACCTTTCTCGCCTGGGA
>NZ_VDHF01000030.1:0-8934 GCF_006228025.1 Testudinibacter crocodili | reverse complement strand
CCCCATGAATTTCACGAATATTCACCTGCACCGCATTTTCCACGCCGGACAGATTGTCCTGCATACCATTGCCGACTTGGCTAAGTAGCGGTCCTTGCACCTCAACGATTTTTAAGTGTTCTTTTAACATTTGTGTGAAGGTGTTTTTAACGAAACTGATTTCTTGTTGTTGCAAAATAAAGGAATTTTTCATAATTTATCTAAAGTTTATCTGGGTTGATTAAATAAAAAAAGCGTTTTGCTTATCGTTTTTATGCATTATTCAACAAACAAACAAAAAATTCCAATACTTTTTTAATTTTTTTTGTTAATATGTAGTCATTAATCAATAGAAGCATATTTTTTTTGAAAAAAAACTAAAATCGGAGAAGCGTATGCAACATACCAGCCACATTGATGCTCTTGATCAACAAATCTTGCGAGTTCTGACCAAAGATGCCCGCACCCCTTATGCCGAAATGGCGAAAAAATTCGGGGTCAGCCCAGGTACGATTCATGTTCGAGTGGAAAAAATGCGCCAATCCGGCGTGATTGAAGGCACGAAAGTGCGGATCAATGAACGCAAGCTCGGTTATGATGTTTGTTGCTTTATTGGCATTATTCTAAAAAGCGCCAAAGACTACGACACCGTGATTAAAAAGCTGCAAACTTTTGACGAGGTGGTCGAGGCTTATTACACCACTGGCAATTACTCTATCTTTATCAAGGTGATGACCCACACCATTGAAGAGCTGCATGGGGTGCTGGCAAACAAAATTCAGCTGATAGATGAGATCCAGTCCACAGAAACATTAATTTCTATGCAAAATCCTATCCTCAGAGATATAAATCCATAATTGTTTGGCGTAGAATATCTCTTTTACGGTGTATATAAAATTTTATATAAATCAATAATAATAACAAGGAGATGTTTTTATGGCAGATGTATTTCATTTAGGGTTAAGCAAAGCGGATCTGGAAGGGGCAACAGTTGCAATCGTTCCGGGCGATCCGGCACGTGTCGAGCGTATTGCTAAGCAGATGGACAAACCTAAATTTTTGGTTTCTACCCGCGAATTTACCTCATGGTTAGGCTATGTCGGCGGCAAGCCAATTATGATCTGTTCCACCGGTATCGGCGGTCCTTCTGTTTCAATCGCAGTAGAAGAGCTGGCACAATTAGGCGTGCGCACCTTCTTGCGCATCGGCACCACTGGTGCAATTCAGCCGCATATTAATGTCGGTGATATTTTAGTCACCACTGGCGCGGTGCGTTTAGACGGTGCCAGCCAGCATTTTGCGCCGTTGGAATACCCAGCAGTCGCCGATTTCACTTGTACTTCGGCGCTGTACCAAGTTGCTAAAGAAAGCGGTGCAGCGACCTATGTTGGCATCACCGCCTCTTCGGATACTTTCTATCCAGGACAAGAGCGCTACGACACCTACAGCGGCAAAATCTGCCGTCGCTTTAAAGATTCTCTTAAAGAGTGGCAACAATTGAACGTGATGAATTTTGAGATGGAATCTGCCACCTTATTCACCATGTGCTCAGCATTAGGCTTAAGAGCGGGCATGATTTCTGCCGTGATCGTCAACCGCACCCAGCAAGAAATTCCAAACGAAAGCACCATTAAAGCTGCTGAAGGTACAGCGGTAGCCTTGGTAGTGAAAGCTGCCGGACAGCTAGCTTAAACCTTAACGATAGTCAGATAAATCAATCCCGCAACATTGACCAATGTGCGGGATTTTTGATATTAGCGCCTATCCTAGGCTGCTGCGTTTTTCAAAATCAGATATAACTCATCTTTGAGGCGCAACTTCTCTTTTTTCAGATTTTCCACTTCGGTCACTGTACCCAATTCTATATTGGTTTCAATAGCTTTGATTTTGTGGTCGAGTTCATTGTGCTTGTCAAACAAACGGCTAAAGTGGGCATCTTCTAATTTCAAACGGCTGATCAAATCACGATATTCTGGAAACATACTAAAACTCCTGTTAAATGATGGGGGATAGACGGAAGCAAATCAATTTTGTTTTACTCTAACATCAAACGGCAAATATAACTCGGCGATAGTTCACAAAATTGACTTTAATTAGGGTTTGTTGATGTTTGTTTATATAGTGAAATAAAAAACAGGACGCCATCGCTGCATCCTGTCAATGATAAAGCGAGTCTGCTTATTTGCGTAAGCTGCCGACAAACTGCACTGCTTCTTGCGTGAGACGAGTCACTTCGTCCCAATTTCCAGCGGCGATTGCTTCATTCGGAATCATCCACGAACCGCCCACCGTCGCCACACAATCCAATGCCATATAATTGGCTACGTTTTTCGGGCTGATCCCGCCGGTTGGGCAGAACGTCAGCTGTGGCAATGGGGCAGAAATCGCTTTCAATGCCGGAGCACCGCCATTGGCTTCTGCTGGAAAAAATTTTAAATGATCGTAGCCCAATTCAAGTGCGGTCATCATCTCAGATGGTGTTGACGTGCCCGGCATTAACGGCACTTCGCCCTGCGCAGCATGTTTTAATAACGACAGCGTCGCTCCCGGCGAAATAATAAATTTCGCCCCTGCTGCAAGTGCCGCATCATATTGCTGTGGCGAAATCACTGTTCCGGCGCCCACCAGCGCCTCTGGCATCGCTTCACTGATGATTTTAATCGCCTCTAGTGCCACCGCACTGCGCAAGGTAATCTCAAACACCTTGATGCCGCCTGCCGACAGTGCTTGCGCCATTGGCAGCGCATCCTTTAAATGTTTAATCACCATCACCGGCACCACCGGGGAAGCGGCAAAAACTGCACTGGGTTGTAAACTCCAATTCATAGCAAAAATCCTTGTTAAAAATTCCGTCAATCAAAAAATACAATATCAAAACAGCTTTTTAAAGATAGCAAAAAAACGGACCACTGTCGCATATCATAAGATGAAAAGTGCGGTTTGAAGCCATATTTTGTGATCTTGATCACTTAATACAAACACAAACGGACAGAAAATTCTGCCCGTTATTTGAGATAAAAATAGCTGTACGCTTAACGCGACGGTAAGTAGCGAGCCGGATCGACTGATTTACCTTTGTAACGGATTTCAAAATGCAGTTTGACCGAATTAGTACCGGAACTGCCCATTTTGGCAATTTGCTGTCCGGCGCTGACTTCTTGCTGGTCTTTGACCGAAATACTTTCGTTATGCGCATACGCACTGAGGAAATCATCATTGTGTTTGATGATGATCAAATTGCCGTAGCCGCGCAACGCATTGCCAGCGTACACCACCCGCCCTGCGGCAGCGGCATTCACTGCCTGTCCGCGTGAACCGGAAATATCGATACCTTTATTGCCGCCGTCTGAAGAGGAGAAGCCTTGAATCACTTTGCCGTTACTCGGCCAGCGCCAACTGATGTTAGAATTAACCGCACTTGGTGGGGTCGTCTCTACACGAGCAGGTGCTGTGGCTACTGCTCCTGCCGTTGCCGTCACTGCTTGTTGTGCTTGCTGCTGTGCCATAGTAGCGGCATTACCGGCTGAGGCTTTCACCGGTCCGATAATTGTACCGTCAGAGCCATATTGAGTATTATTCGGGCCCGGTGTATAAGAAACTGCTGGTTGTGTTGGGGTTGCCGCTGGCGCCGATTGTGCCGCCACCATACCGACTGCCGGCGCTGAGCTAGGTGCAACCGCACTTGCTCCGTTGCCAATTTTCAAAACTTGTCCGACTTTCAGATTGTAAGGCTCGCTCATCTGGTTTTTCGCCGCCAGCTCTGCCACATCCATACCGGAAATATAAGCGATTAAAAACATAGTATCGCCTTTACGCACGGTGTAACTGTCGCCTTTATAAAAACCTTTATCAATTTGATTATAGATCGGCGCGTTAGTGGCGCTGTCACGCGGGATCGTGAAATCCTGTGAGACATTATTAGTACGAGTTTGGCTGTTCACCGCAGTGCCGACCGTTTGAGTAGCCTGCTGCACTTGTCCAATCGGTTGCTGTACCGCACTTTGTACATTTTGCTGCACCTGTTGCGTTTGGGTTTGAGCTTGTCCGATCGGCTGCTGAATGGCTTGTTGCACCGACATACTTTCCGGCATGCTTTGCTGCTGAATTTCAGGCTGCCAACTACCATTGCTGGCGCCACTGGCTTCAACCGGCTGCATAATGCCCGGAGACAAATTACCGTCCGCACTTTGTACCGGCGCACCGCCACTGCTGCTACAACCGGCTAAAACAGCCAACGCCAGCGCAGTTGCCGGGAAAAAGAACAGTTTATTTTTCATGTTTAAATCCTTGACTAACGTAAAATAAGATAAGCGATAACCGCTAAGACTACCACGCCCCAACCGATCACTTCAATAGAACGACGCAACTTGGCTTCAATTTTTGGGCCACCCCATGCGGACAATTTCGCGACCAGAATAAACCGTGCCGCACGGGAAACAAAGGCAGTCACGGCAAACGGCAGCAGTGCCATATGCAACAACCCGCCGGCAATGGTGAATACTTTATAGGGAATCGGCGAGAAACCGGCGACGAATAATACCAAGATACCCCACTGGTCAAACCAAGCGATCACTTGTTCCATTTTTGCCTGATAACCAAATTGGATAATATAATGTTGGACAAAATCATAAGCATAATAGCCGATTGCATAGCCGAGCAATCCGCCCAACATTGAGGCAAGTGCGGTGTAAAGCGCATATTTCATTGCCTGTTTAGGCTTGTTCATCGCCATTGGAATTAACATCACATCCGGCGGAATCGGAAAAAAAATCGCTTCAATAAAGCTGACAAAGAACAACCAATAAACCGCTAAACGGTGACGTGACCACTGCATGGTCTTGTCATACATTTTACCAAAAATTTTCACTGTAGCTCTCCTGCCACCAACGGTACAAATTTAACATCTTCTATATTTTCCACTCGATACCGATCACCGATTCGAGTAATCAATTGCAATATTTGATTGCCAACTCCGATTGGGATCACCATTCTGCCGCCGTCACGCAGCTGTTGTAGCAATTCAATCGGCATATTTTCAGCTGCAGCAGTCACCATAATCGCATCAAACGGCGCTTTGGCTTTCCAGCCCTCCCAGCCGTCTGCATGGCGCAGTTGCACATTGTGCAACTCCAATTTTTTCAGACGGTGAATTGCTTGCCATTGTAATTTTTTAATTCGCTCCACGCTATAAACTTTATGGCATAATTTTGCTAAAAGTGCGGTCTGATAGCCACTGCCGGTGCCGATTTCCAACACATGATGCTCGGCTTGCAATCCTAACAGTTCGGTCATTCTGGCGACAATGTAGGGCTGTGACAAGGTTTGTCCTTCGCCAATCGGAATCGCCATATTTTCATAACAACGGCGAGTGAACGCCTCCTCCACAAAAAACGCACGCGGAATCTCATAGATCGCCTGTAAAATAGCGTCATCTTTGATTCCCTGCGCCTGAAGGCGCTGCACCAAGCGCCGTTGTTCGATTTTAGACATCTTATGCCGTTTCCAACCAATGTTGTAGCCGTTGCAATGACTGGTGTGCCGTCATATCAGTTTGAATCGGCGTCAAAGAGACATAGCCGTGCTCTACTGCATGAAAGTCTGTTCCCTCACCACTGTATTCCGGTAGACCGCTGGCACCCACCCAATAAATGCTTTCGCCACGTGGATCAATCTGCTTCACCATTTCACTGGCTGATTCGCGATAACCCAGCTTGGTCACTTTCGAACCTTTTAAATCGGCATAAGGAATATCCGGCACGTTGATGTTGATGATTTCGCGCGAACTCAACACATTGTCGTGCAGTTTCGGAATCAAATCACACACCACTTGCGCTGCGGTTTCAAAATAAATTCGTCCGTCTAATGACACCGCAATCGACGGCAACCCCAAGTGTCGTCCTTCCAACGCCGCTGCGACTGTGCCGGAATAGATCACATCATCGCCTAAATTCGCACCGGCATTGATGCCGGAAACCACCAGATCAACCCGTCCGGCAAGGAAACCGTTCAGCGCCAAATGCACACAATCCGCCGGCGTGCCGTTGATGCAATAGTCACCGTTTGGCAATTTTAACGGTCGCAGCGGCTCAACCAAGGTTAACGAGCTCGAAGCTGCACTGCGGTTACGATCCGGTGCGACAATGGTCACAGTGGCAAATTTGCGTAATGCCGCCGCCATGGTTTGAATTCCCTCGGCATGGATCCCGTCATCGTTACTTAACAAAATATGCATAATTGTCCTTGTTGTTAGGGGCTGTTATTCATGTTCAAGCTGCGCTACTTCACGCACCAGCGCCGTAGCATAACTGCCGCTGTCCAGATAAAACGATAAACGCAAGCCGTCTGCCACAAACTGCCACGTGAAATCTTGCGCCTGCGCCAACAATGCTCGGCGCGCATTTTGCAACCGCTCTTGCTGCATTAAAGCCAGCAATTCAGGGTGTTGCTCCACCACCGCTCGCTCACGTTCGGCGGCTTCGGCTTGGCTGTCCAGCGACTGTGAACCGACTAGCGCTGCGGTCAAGCCAAGATCACGTTGCTGCAAACGCAACTGTAACAACGGCAATTCCGCTGCCGTTGCCACAAACCAACTGTGTGAGCCTTGCAATTGCAGCACATCACCCTCTAACACCGTTGTCGTCAACTGATCTTCAATCCGCTGTGAAACCATTAAATTAAACAATTCACTGCGGGCGGCAGAGAGGTAAAAGCTACGCTTTTTACGGTCTTTAACCTGAATTTCACCTTGCGCCCAACGCAGTGCCTGAGTCAAATTATGCCCGTCGCGTCCGAAGCGTTGCTCCATAAAATAGTTGGGAAAACCGCACTTTTCAATTTGTTGTAAACGCTGAATCAAATCGGCACTTTGCTGCAAATCGCGCAATAAAATCTCAAAACGGTTGCCTTGTAAGCTGCCGATGCGGATTTTGCGATTATGGCGGCTGACGTGCAAAATTTCAACGCCCTCCTCAACGCCCTCCAATGCAAACTGGCTGAAATCCGGTGTCGCCTTGTCCGGCAGATGCAGGCAAAACCACTGTTCAGTGACTGCATGGCGATCTTTCAAGCCGGCATAACTCATGTTTTTGGCGGAGATACCGGCAAATGCCGCCAGTTTCTCGCCAACAAACAAGGTATTGGCATTGGTTTTACGCACCTTTAAGGCAACAAATTCGCCTTCGCCACTGATGGCGTAGCCCAGCTCTTCTTTCACGATAAAATCGCTGAATTCAACTTTTAAGCGGGCGGTTTGTTGTGGTTTACCGTATAAATATTGCAGTTCTGACATCAGCTATCCTTAAGCAGCAGTGCTACCGCTTCACAGGCAATACCTTCGCCACGCCCGGTGAAACCCAGCTTTTCCGTGGTGGTTGCCTTCACATTGACTTGTTGCACATCACAGCCCAAATCTTCGGCAATGCAAGCGCGCATCGCGTCAATATGTGGTCGCATTTTCGGCGCTTGCGCAATAATGGTGACATCCACATTGCCCACTCTATAGCCTTGCAACCGCACTTGGCGATAGGCTTCACGCAATAAGCCACGGCTGTCAGCACCTTGATATGCCATATCGGTATCGGGGAATAATTTACCGATGTCGCCCAACGCCACTGCCCCCAGCAAAGCGTCGGTCAAAGCGTGTAGTGCTACATCACCGTCCGAATGTGCCAACAACCCCTTTTCATAGGGAATTGCCACGCCGCCAATAATTATCGGCCCTGCGCCGCCGAAAGCGTGCACATCAAAACCATGTCCTATGCGTATCATTTGCCGTTTCTCCGTTGTAAATAAAATTCCGCCAAGGCCAGATCCTCCGGTCGGGTGATTTTCAAATTATCCGAGCGCCCTGACACCAAGTGCGGTCGATAGCCCAACAGCTCCATCGCCGAAGCTTCATCCGTCAGGATCAAATCCTGTTCAAACGCATGGGCATAGGCTGTTGCCAGTAATTCGGTAGGGAAGAATTGCGGGGTTAAGGCGTGCCACAATTGCGAGCGATCTTCAGTGGCTTGAATCTGTTGTGCGCTATCGGCACGCTTAATCGTATCAGTTGCCGGATACGCTAAAATAGCCCCGTTTAGATCGTCAATTTGCAGCAATTTATCCAAATCGTGATGGGTCAAACAAGGACGTGCCGCATCATGCACCAGCACCCAACTCTCGCTCCCCCCGATTTCAACCGCACTTTGCAACGCAGCAAACACCGACGCCGCACGGGTTTCACCACCGTGTACAATCTGAATTTGCGGATGTTGCGCTAAACCCAATTGCCCGATGCAGGGGTCATCTTGCGCCACCGACAAAATCACTTTTTCAATCGGCGCATAACTCAACAACACGTCCAAGGTGTGTTGCAAAATCGGTTTGCCGTTCAGCAATAAATACTGCTTGGGTTTATCCTGCTGCATCCGACTGCCGACACCCGCCGCCGGCACGATGGCAATAATATTACGCGCCACCATTATTGATATTCGTCCGCTTTCATCAAACGGTAGAAAACCTCATTGGATTTAACCATGTCGTGTTCCAGGCGGGCACGTTCTTCTACTGCCGCTACACCCTCTTTCAAATCTTTGATTTCTGCCATAATCAATTGATTACGCTGCGCCAACAGGGTGTTTTCCGCCGATCGTTGTTCAATTTCCTGCTGCACCGCCTGATAATCACGGTAGCCGTTTTTGCCGAACCAAAAGCTGTATTGAAACAGCAGCAGCAGACCACCAAGGATAATGATCAATACCCGCATACTTGCCTTTCCTGTTTGAGTGAAAATGGGGATAGTTTACCTTGAAATTCGCCAAAAGTGGAACGCTAAACAGCATTTCGCTAAAGAGGATTGTTCCAATATTCTTGCCACTCACTATGTTTACATTTGATAGCGCAACAATCAACAGGCTAAATGCTATGTATTCCACAGATTTAATTCAGAAAAAAACAAATAAAACAATAAGTTAA
>NZ_VDHF01000003.1:0-3383 GCF_006228025.1 Testudinibacter crocodili | reverse complement strand
GAATCACTAAACCTCACAATTTTTGCCTTATTTATTTGCAAAAAGAGTGGCGAAAAATAGTCTATAGCTCAAATTATAAACAAAGATCAACAGACCCTAGTGTTATCATCAAACAGACCCTAAAGTGCGGTTCGATTAAACAACAGACAACAGGAGCAATATGAAAGACAGCACGCTGGTAGATTTGTTCCTCAATGAACTGTGGTTGGAAAAAGGGTTGTCGGAAAACACCGTCGCCTCCTACCGCTTGGACTTGACCGCACTTTGCCTCTGGCTACAACAGCAGCAACTCAGTTTAACCGCACTTGATGCGGTTGATTTGCAAAGTTTTCTTGGCGAGCGTTTGGCACAAGGTTACAAAGCTACCAGCTCGGCACGCCTGTTAAGCGCAATGCGCAAATTGTTCCAATATTTGTATCGTGAAAAATATCGCGTCGATGATCCGACCGCACTTTTAACCTCGCCCAAACTGCCGTCTCGCTTGCCGAAATACCTGAGCGAAGCACAGGTTACTGATTTGCTGAATGCGCCAGCAACCGACGATCCATTGGAGTTGCGTGACAAAGCGATGTTAGAACTGTTATACGCCACCGGCTTGCGCGTGACTGAATTGGTCACCTTAACCCTGAATCATCTCAGTTTGAATCAAGGCGTGGTGCGGGTGATCGGCAAGGGGGACAAAGAGCGGTTGGTGCCGATGGGTGAAGAGGCAACGTATTGGATTCAACAGTTTGTATTATACGGGCGGACGGTGCTGCTAAAAGGGCAGAGTTCCGATGTGTTGTTCCCAAGCTTACGTGGCACGATGATGACCCGCCAGACATTCTGGCACCGGATTAAACACCACGCCTTATTGGCACAAATCGACCAAGACAGCCTCTCGCCACATGTGCTACGCCACGCCTTCGCCACGCATTTGGTGAATCATGGCGCGGACTTACGTGTCGTGCAAATGCTGCTCGGCCACAGCGACCTCTCTACCACCCAAATCTACACCCACGTCGCCAAAGAACGCCTCAAAAAACTACACCAACAGTTTCATCCGAGGGGTTAATGGTTTTTTTACGATCCGGATCGTAAAAAACATCGGCATCCGTTTTTTCTTGACCGCACTTTTCTATACTGTTTGCTATTTATTATTCAATAGAGAGGCAAAATGTCGTTAGCGATTGTTTATAGTCGGGCGTGTATCGGAGTAGAGGCGCCGTTGGTGACGATTGAAGTGCATATGAGCCGTGGTAAACCGGGGCTGACATTGGTTGGCTTGCCGGAAACAGCAGTGAAAGAGGCGCG
This sequence comes from Testudinibacter crocodili, assembly GCF_006228025.1. Classification (NCBI taxonomy): domain Bacteria; kingdom Pseudomonadati; phylum Pseudomonadota; class Gammaproteobacteria; order Pasteurellales; family Pasteurellaceae; genus Testudinibacter; species Testudinibacter crocodili. Next base: position 2,090 of record NZ_VDHF01000003.1, on the reverse strand, counting down.
CGATCGGGTGCGCAGTGCGCTGATTAATGCGCGTTTTGAATATCCACTATACCGCATGACGATTAACCTGGCGCCGGCGGATTTGCCGAAAGAAGGTGGGCGTTACGATTTGGCAATAGCATTGGGCATTTTGGCGGCCTCGGGGCAGATTTCGGCGGAGAATTTGGGACGTTATGAGTTTTTGGGGGAGTTGGCATTAACTGGTGAACTGCGTGGCACGCAGGGCGTAATTCCGGCGATTATCGAGGCTGGGAAAGTAAAGCGTAAATTAATTATTGCCAGCGAAAATGCGGAGCAAGCAGGGTTGCTCGGTGATTATCAGACTTATTTTGCCGATTCATTGTTACAAATTGCCGCATTTTTGCAAGGACAAGATGAGTTGCCATCGGCGCAGTTAACGTCATTCCCGGTGCAGGAATTGCCGCGCGAAAGCCGTTGTTTAACCGATATCATCGGACAACAACACGCCAAACGGGCGCTGATGATTGCCGCTGCCGGACAGCATAATTTACTGTTTTTAGGGCCGCCAGGCACCGGAAAAACGATGTTAGCAAGTCGGCTGACCGCACTTTTGCCGGAAATGAATGAGCATGAAGCCATAGAGAGCGCTGCGGTTGCCAGCTTGGTACAGACTCGGCTGCATAGCCAGTATTGGCGACAGCGACCGTTTCGCACTCCACACCACAGCGCTTCACTCGCGGCACTGGTCGGTGGCGGCTCAAATCCGAAACCGGGTGAGATTTCGCTGGCGCATAACGGTGTGTTGTTTTTAGATGAACTGCCGGAGTTTGAACGTAGGGTGCTGGATGCACTGCGTGAACCGTTGGAATCCGGCGAAATTGTCATTTCCCGAGCCAATGCCAAAGTGCGGTTTCCGGCAAAGTTTCAGCTGGTTGCGGCGATGAATCCGAGTCCGACCGGGCATTATCAAGGCTTGCACAACCGCACTTCAATTCAGCAGGTGATGCGCTATCTCAATCGTTTATCCGGTCCGTTTCTCGATCGCTTTGATTTATCGATCGAAGTGCCATTATTACCAGCCGGCAGTTTGCAACAGGGCGGAGAGCGTGGCGAAACGAGTGAACAAGTGCGGTCAAAAGTGGTTGTGGTACAAGAAAAACAGCTGGCACGCAGCGGAAAAATTAATGCACATTTGAGTGGCAAACTGTTGGAACAACATTGCGCATTGAGTTCGGCAGATTCACTGTTTTTAGAAAATGCATTATTAAAACTGGGGCTATCGGTACGTGCGTATCACCGTATTTTAAAAGTTTCGCGAACTATTGCGGATTTGGACGGTTGTGAACAGATTGAACGACAACATTTAACCGAAGCCTTGGGATATCGTGCGATGGATCGATTATTAGCACGTTTGGCAAATCAATCTGAGCGTTAAATGCGCATGATAAGTAGTGGGATAACATGCGGTTTTCTCGATTTTTATAAGAAATTAGTTTAAATCTTCCTCATCTTGTTTAAAAAGCAATCGAACAATGAAAATTTGCCATTTTTTTGCAAAAAATGCTTGTCAGGGGAATTTATATCCCTATAATACGCCTCACTTGTTTGCGTCGCCGACTTAGCTCAGTAGGTAGAGCAACTGACTTGTAATCAGTAGGTCACCAGTTCGATTCCGGTAGTCGGCACCATTACTTAAGTAAGTAAGCGTAAATAAGTAGCGTGGAGGGATTCCCGAGCGGCCAAAGGGAGCAGACTGTAAATCTGCCGGCTCAGCCTTCGAAGGTTCGAATCCTTCTCCCTCCACCATTTTTTCATTCAAATCCAGATGATTGGGGTAGATGAATAAGAACGCGGGCATCGTATAATGGCTATTACCTCAGCCTTCCAAGCTGATGACGCGGGTTCGATTCCCGCTGCCCGCTCCAAAGCGCTGATATAGCTCAGTTGGTAGAGCGCACCCTTGGTAAGGGTGAGGTCGGCGGTTCGAATCCGCCTATCAGCACCACTTTTCTATTCTTATTGCAATCCCATTCAATTGAAATCAATTTCTACATTAGGTTAATGTGGTAACTGAACCATCGATAACCGTGTTTGTTTAGAGGGACTAAAATGTCTAAAGAAAAATTTGA
>NZ_VDHF01000029.1:0-46005 GCF_006228025.1 Testudinibacter crocodili | reverse complement strand
GATCAACAGACCCTAGTCATTTTGCTATTTTTATGTGCGAAATATTGGGTGATAATGACATTAATAATGTGCTAATCGATGAAATAAAAACGAATAAAACGGATAACAGCATGCGAATATTATTGGTTGAAGATGATGTGATGATTGGCGAGGTGATGCAAGCTAGCCTAAAAGATGCCGGTTATGCAGTCGATTGGGTGCAAGATGGGCAAACCGCACTTTCGGCATTGGCGGTGCAGAATTATGACGTGCTGCTGCTCGATCTGGGCTTGCCAAAGAAAGATGGTTTGCTGGTGTTGGCAGAGATTCGTCGTCAAGATCAACAGTTGCCTATTGTGATTGCCACGGCAAGAGATGATTTGAACAGCCGCCTACAAGGTTTAGATGGCGGAGCAGATGATTATGTGGTAAAGCCTTTTCAAATGGAGGAGCTGTTAGCCCGTTTGCGAGCGGTGGTGCGGCGTAAACATCACCATGGGCAGTTGCAGCTCAGTAATGGTTTGCTTACCCTCGATCCGTCGAGTTATCAAGTGTGGCTGTGCGGAAATCCGGAGGCGGTCAGCTTGACTCATAAGGAATTTTCCTTATTGCAAACCTTAATGCAACATCAAGGCAGAATTTATTCTCGGGCGGAATTGGAAGACAAAATTTATGCTTGGGGCGAAGAAGTGGAGAGCAATGCAATTGACTATTTAATCCATTCACTGCGTAAAAAACTGGGCAAAGAGAGCATTCGTAATATTCGTGGTGCTGGTTGGAGTGTGAGTAAAGGCGGGTTGACATAATATGAAGATCACCTCAATTCGCAAAAAATTGAGCGTCGGTTTAATGGTTTTGGCGTTGAGTGCCAGCCTGCTGACCGCACTTTTCACTTTTTTCTATAGCTTCAAATCGGCATATAGCCTGCAAGATGATATTTTGCAGCAAACTGCCTATTTGGTTGATGAACACAGCCAAACGCCAGAAGTGTTACTGAACAATCATGATAACCGTATTCTGATTCAAAACCACAACACGGATCCGCAACAGGACTATTTTATTGCTGATTTAGATCAATATCAGGAAGGATTCCACACGATTAGCAAAGGCAATATCAAATATCGCTTTTATTTAAAAACGCTGAATCAGCAAAAAATAGCGGTGATTTTTGATGAGTCGGAATTTCGTGATGAGATTATTGTGCATTCAATATGGCTTAGTACTGTGCCAGTACTACTGTTTATATTGTTGATGTTACCGTTGGCAATTTGGATTATCGGGTGTAGCATTGCGCCGATTGATCGGCTGGCAAAAACGCTGCAAGCACGTTCAGAAAACGATTTAACCGCACTTGAAACCGACAATGTTCCGCAAGAATTGCGAGGGTTTATCCATTCCATCAACCAAATGCTGGATAAAGTCGCAGCCAGTATGCGACAGCAAAAACGCTTTATTGCCGATGCTTCTCATGAGCTACGCAGTCCGATGACCGCACTTTCACTGCAAGCCGAGCGTTTGATCAAATTACAGCAGTTGCAAAACCACGGCTCGGAACAAACCGGTGTGTTGGAACAGGCAAATGCCTTGAGTCAAGGCATACAGCGGATTCGTCATCTATTGGAGCAGTTGCTTTCACTGGCGAGGCTTCAAGCAGGCGCAGCGCAGGCCGACAGTCGGCAAAGTGTGGTTTCGATTTTGGCAGTTTATCGACAAGTATTGGCAGACTTATTGCCGTTAGCTGATGAAAAAGCGATTGATATCGGGCTGGTTAGCGATGTTGATGTCAGTATCTGCGCTGATCAAAGTGATATTTATATTTTGCTCAAAATCTTATGTGAAAATGCTGTGACTTATGTGCCGCCAGGCGGACAAGTGGATCTGGCAGTCCGACTGTTTCAGGACAGTGACGGCGAGTGGCTGATGCTGGAAGTTGATGACAACGGCAACGGTATTCCGCCAAAAGAGCGGTTGCGTGTACTGGATCCGTTTTATCGAGTGTTGGGCAGCGGACAGCAAGGCACCGGATTGGGATTGGCAATTGCCAACAGTATTGCTAAACGTTATTACGGAAAAATCGTGCTGAGTGATTCTAAGCGCTTTGCGCACGGCTTAAATTGTACTGTTTATTTGCCAATAGGGTTATGCTCTCCCATGAATTTGAAAGTCTTGAGTTGATACTGCAAAGTGCGGCCAGCCATAGAATCAGGGGCTTTTGGCAGAGTGTTGCATTTATGTTACAATTTATCCTCTTGAAAACCAATTTAGGAGGATATTTTCCCGATGCGAGAACAACTACTTCAGTGGCTATCAGGTCAAAACTACCCAAATTCTGAGCTGGTGGTCAATTTGGTGATGATCAGTTTAATTATCCTAACGACGCTACTGTTGCATACCCTGATTCACTATGTTTTATTTCGTGTACTGATCAATAAATTGCGCACGTCAAAACTACTGTTTCTGAACATTTTGGCAGAACACCGATTGTTCAATAATCTGGCATTGACGATTCAGGGGCTATTATTGGTGGTGCAATTACGGATTTGGCTGCCGGAGAATGTTTGGCGTGAAGGATTTATTGCCGTCACCCACATCTGGTGTCTAATTTTTGCGCTATTTTCGATTTTCTCTTTGTTGGACACCCTGCAAACCTATTTGTTCCGACGCAATCTAGCGCAACACTTCCCGGTACGCGGCTTAGTACAAACCATCAAATTGTTGGCATCGATCGCCATCGGAATTCTGTTAATTTCACTCATTCTGGGGCAATCCCCGTTGATTCTGCTCAGTGGTTTAGGGGCGATGACTGCGGTACTGATGTTGGTGTTTAAAGATCCGATTTTGGGGTTGGTAGCCGGTATTCAACTTTCAGCCAACCGCATGTTGAATGTCGGTGATTGGCTAGAAATGCCAAAATATGGTGCCGACGGTAGCGTGGTGGATATTGGATTGACTACTGTCAAAGTGCGGAATTGGGATAACACCGTAACTACGCTACCGACTTATGCACTGATTTCCGACTCCTTTAAAAACTGGCGCGCAATGAGTGAATCCGGCGGGCGGCGGATTAAACGTGCGGTCTATTTAGACACTAACAGTGTTCATTTTCTAAATGCTGAAGAGATCGCTCATTTGCAACAAAGTCGTCTGCTGAATGACTATTTGGATAAACGCCAGCAAGATATTCGTGAGTTTCATCAGATGAATCACATTGACCACAATAGCTATCTTAACGGTAGACATCTCACCAATTTAGGGACTTTTCGTGTTTATTTGCAGCAATATCTCCACACCAATCGGCATATTCGCAAAGATATGACCTTGATGGTGCGTCAACTTGATGCCAGTGATAAAGGGATTCCACTTGAAATTTACTGCTTCACTAACACGGTGTTGTGGGGCGAATATGAAGGCATTCAAGCAGATATTTTTGATCATATTTATGCGGTCGCAAAGGAGTTTAAACTGCGGATTTATCAGGCACCGAGTGGCTATGATATGCGCAGAATGGGGCGTGACGATTAACCACAGAACGACAGGGCTGGTAAATATCCCTAATTTTTAGCTAATTCTTCCTCTTTATAATTTTAATATAGAAACGCTACTTTAAACTTTATGGGTTAAAGTAGTTAAAAATTCATTATATATTAATTAGTTGAGGAAGAATCTAATGGCCTTGTTATCCCCCCGCTTTCTAAGCAAAGGCATGAGCAGCAGCAAATTGTTGCTGTTGTTGACGCTGTTTTTCACGGTTGTGATGAACTATGCATTTTATAAAACCGTATTGGCATTGTATCCAAACATCGATATGTTTGCGCTGAGCTTACCGTTTGCGATGTTTTTTATTTTGTATGCCGCATTCCAAATTCTAGCCCTGCCTTACCTGCATAAAATTTTGATACCGCTGTTGCTGTTGCTTAGTGCCTCAATTGGTTATAACGCACTGTTTTATAATGTATATTTTGATACCAATATGTTGGAAAACGTGTTGCAAACCTCGTTTACTGAGGCGAGCAAATTGATTACCTTCTCTTATATCTTGTGGATTGTTGTTTTCGGGGTCGTGCCGTCAATACTGTATGTGATGGTGAAAGTGAACTACCGCACTTGGTATAAAGAAATTGCGATGCGGCTGTTGTTGATCGCTTTGTCGGTGGTGGTGGTCGGCAGTATCGCGAAATTTTATTATCAGGATTACGCTTCATTTTTCCGTAATAATAAACAAGTCGTCAACTTAATCGTACCAAGCAATTTCATCGGCGCTGGAATTAATGAAGTCAAACGGATTCAGCAAGCTAATCGCCCGTTTGAACAGATCGGTTTAGATGCACAACAGGTCAAACAAGATGGACAAAAAAGACGTGTGTTGGTGTTGGTGGTCGGCGAAACAACTCGTGCGCAAAATTGGGGCTTGAACGGTTATCAAGTCAACGGACAGCTGCGACAAACCACACCTAAACTGGCGGCGTTGGGCAGTGAATTGATCAATTATCCGCAAGTGACCAGCTGCGGCACGGCAACCGCAGTGTCGGTGCCGTGTATGTTTTCAGTGATGGATCGTAGTAATTTCAACAGCTCAGTGGCGCAAAAGCAGGATAATCTATTGGATATTGCTCAACGCAGCGGTATCAATATTTTATGGTTGGACAACGATACGGGCTGTAAAGGTGTATGCGAGCGGGTGCCGACTGAAAATCTGACGGGCACAAACTCAGCGGAGTTTTGTCATAACGGCGAATGTTTGGACGATATCTTGCTGCAAAATTTCGAGCAGCGCTTGCAAGCCGATCCAAACAAAGATTTGATTGTGGTGCTGCACACCATGGGCAGTCACGGACCAACCTATTTTGAGCGTTACACCTCAGAATACCGTCACTTTACGCCGACTTGTGATATGCAAGATATTGCTAAATGTTCAAAAGAGCAGCTAGTCAATACTTACGATAATACGATTTTATATATTGACCAATTTTTGGATCGCGTGATTAACACGTTGAAAAAACAGCCGAATTTAAATAGTGCACTGTTATATGTGTCGGATCACGGTGAATCGTTGGGCGAAAACGGTATATATCTGCACGGCACGCCGTACTCGATTGCCCCAGATGAACAAACCCATGTGCCGGCAGTTTTCTGGGCATCGCAAGGTTTGCAGGCACAGCGCAATTTGGATCTGTCATGTTTGCAAAAAACCGCAAATACCACTGCCTATTCGCAAGATAACTATTTCCATTCGGTCTTGGGCTTAATGCAGATTAAAACCGCACTTTATAACCCGACAATGGATATGTTCGCTGGCTGTCGCCGTTAGCGCCAGTATCGGCAAACACGGCTGTGAGAAATAGACGTGACCGCACTTTGTTAAAAATAAGCATTAAAAATAAGCAAAGTGCGGTATTAATCATCGAATATGGTGGCATTGCTGAAAAAATACTTGACGAAAAGCGGATAACTCCCTATAGTTTGCGCCCTGTCAGTTCTCAAATAGCAGTACCCATACTCAACGGTGAGATGTCCGAGAGGCTGAAGGAGCACGCCTGGAAAGTGTGTATGCGCGAAAGTGCATCGAGGGTTCGAATCCCTCTCTCACCGCCATCTATTTTGTATTCCTGTATTATTTCTTTTTGTACTCACCAAATGTAAAAACCGCACTTTGCAGCACGGTTTTCTGTCAGTTTCAAGCATAACGATAAAAACTATAGCCAGCCTTTGCGTTTAAAATAGATATACGGTGCAAACGCAGCGAGCAGCATTAAGCCGAGCGCCATCGGATAACCAAACTCAAAGCCGAGTTCCGGCATCTCTTTAAAGTTCATGCCGTAATTGGAGGCAACTAGCGTTGGTGGCAGGAAGATTACCGAGACCACCGAGAAGATTTTGATAATTCGGTTCTGTTCAATATTGATAAAGCCCATTGCCGCCTGCATCAAGAAGTTGACTTTTTGGAACAGCGATTCGTTGTGCGGTTGCAGAGATTCAATATCGCGCAGCACTTCGCGTGCCTGTTCCAACTGGCTTGCGGGCAGACGAGTTTTACGCACCAAAAAGCTCAGTGCCCGCTGGGTATCCATCAAGCACAACCGCACTTTCGAGCTAGCATCTTCTTGCTCTGTCAGGGTAGAAAGGGCACGGTCAAAGGCTTCGCCTTGTTTGCCGTCAAGGATAACTCGGCTTAATTGTTCCAAATCGGCATAAATGGTTTCAATAACGTCGGCTAGCTGCTCGATTTTGGTTTCAAACAGATCTAACAGCAGTTCATAGGCATTACAGGCTTCCAATTTTTGAATGCGTGAACGCATACGATATAGGCGGAATGCCGGCAGTTCGCGGTCACGTAGCGTGAATAGGCGACCGTCGCGCAGGGTGAAAGCGACAGTGGAAATGTCAGCGTAATCATCTTCGTCTTCACAATAGAAAAAGGAGTGCAGGTGCAGCCCGTCTTCATCTTCAAAGAAACGGGCGGAGGCTTCTAAATCTTCCAGTTCAAGATAGCTGGCAAGGCTCTGTCCGAGACCTTGTTGTAAAATGTCACGTTCTTCGCTGCTTGGATCAATCAAATCAATCCAAATGGCGCTGTCTAAATTTTGGCTGGTTTCGTCGATGCGAACCAAGCGGGCATTGTCCAAGGCAAAAGCACCAATCATATTTCATACTCCCCGGTGAGTGATGAACACGCAATGAACAAGAATAAGATGCCGGTAAATTTCAGCAATAGGGAAAGCAAGTGTTGTTTATACCTATCTGCGAGAGTTTCGCCGACAAGCAGGTTGAGATGAGGGCGAAGAATCAAGCGTGAGAATTAAACCAGTATCGACTGTGACTGTCCAAAGTGTGTGTCCTCATATTATTAAATCGTGCGAATCTTACGCTTTCGAGCCATAAAGGTCAAGTCATTCTCTCCGTGGTAGCTCGGCGGCAGATTATGGTTACTATTGGTTGCGATTGAGCACAAAATTTTGATCAGCACTCCAAAATAAATAAATTGCAGAAAATTTGCATAACAAAAATAATAATATGTGATCTGGCACATGCTCTTTTTTATTTTGTAATGGTATGATTTAGTAAGAAGTTAGGCAGTATCTCTATAATAAACATTTACTTATCATAAAGGGGCAAAAAGGAGGCAGTTATGTACAAGCACGTTTTAGTCGCTGTGGATCTATCTGAAGACAGTCCGATACTGTTAAATAAAGCGGTGGATATCGCTACACGGCACGAAGCAAAGCTATCGTTGATTCATGTGGATGTCAATTTTTCCGATCTCTATACCGGCTTGATTGATATTAATATGGCGACGATGCAGGATCGTATTTCGGTTGAAACACAAGAAGCGTTGAATAAATTGGCGGAGTCGGTGGACTTTCCGATTACGGAAAAACTGAGCGGCACGGGTGATTTGGAACAAGTGCTGAAAGAGGCGATTGGCAAATATCAGGTCGATTTGCTGGTGACTGGGCATCATCAAGATTTCTGGAGCAAGTTGATCTCTTCCACCCGTCAAGTGATGAATTCGGTGACGATTGATATGTTGGTCGTGCCGTTAAAAGAGCAAGATTAACCGATAATTTTTAGCCGTTTGACCGCACTTTGACCGACGAACTATCGGTGAAAGCATAAAGTGCGGTCTATTTACTTTAAAATCCACTGCAATTGCTCGCAATCCCTCCTAAAGCCATTCCCCAAGCCTATTTTTTATGCGAAAATAAACAGTTTACAGAATTTGTTAGGTCGTGGTGCTGAGCTTGGTGCAAAGCACGGCGATGTTATTGCACAGGATTAAATGAATGAAAACAACAGCAGATATCAGACGCGATTTTTTGCGTTTTTTTGAAACTAAAGGACACCAAATTGTCGCCAGCAGCTCATTAGTGCCGGAAAATGATCCGACTCTATTGTTTACCAATGCCGGTATGAACCAATTTAAAGAAGTATTTCTCGGACAAGATCAACGCAGCTACAAACGCGCTACCACCGCACAACGTTGTGTACGTGCCGGTGGCAAGCATAACGATTTGGAAAATGTCGGTTATACCGCACGTCACCACACGTTTTTCGAAATGCTAGGCAATTTCAGCTTTGGTGATTATTTTAAACAAGAGGCGATTCAATATGCGTGGGAATTTCTGACTTCTGCTGCTTGGTTGAACCTGCCAAAAGAAAAATTGTGGGTGACGGTGTATGAAACTGACCAGGAAGCCTATGATATTTGGAATAAAACCGTTGGAGTGCCTGCCGAGCGTATCGTGCGCATCGGCGATAACAAAGGCGCGCCATATGCCTCTGATAACTTCTGGCAAATGGGTGACACCGGTCCTTGTGGCCCTTGTACTGAGATTTTTTACGATCACGGTGATCATATTTGGGGTGGACCGCCGGGATCAGCTGAGGAAGACGGTGACCGTTACATTGAAATTTGGAACGTCGTTTTTATGCAATTCAACCGTCAAGCTGATGGTACGATGCTGCCGTTGCCCAAACCGTCGGTCGATACCGGCATGGGCTTGGAGCGGATTACAGCGGTGTTGCAGCATGTGAATTCTAACTATGAGATTGATATTTTCCGTCGTTTGGTCACTAAAGCTGGCGAGATTACTGAGACTGCTGATCTGAAAAATAAATCTTTAAACGTGATTGCTGATCATATCCGTTCTTGTGCATATTTGATTGCCGATGGCGTGATTCCGTCTAATGAAGGGCGAGGCTATGTGTTGCGCCGGATTATCCGCCGTGCAGTGCGCCACGGACATTTGCTGGGCGCAAAACAAGCATTTTTCTACCGCTTGGTGCCGACGTTGATTGAGGTGATGGCGGAAGCCGGTAGCGAATTGAAGGACAATCAGGCGCAAATCGAAAAATTGCTGCGCCAAGAAGAAGAACAGTTTGCCCGCACGTTAGAGCGTGGCTTGGTGTTGTTAGACGAAGCGTTGGCGAAAGTAGAAAATAATCTGTTGCCTGGCGAAGTGGTGTTCAAACTGTATGATACCTATGGATTTCCTTATGATTTAACTGCGGATATTTGCCGTGAAAAAGCGATTGCCATTGACCAAGCGGGTTTTGACCGTGCGATGGAAGCGCAGCGCCAGCAGGCACAAGCCGCGAGTAATTTTGGGATTGATTATAGCAATGTTATTTCCGTTGACGGTGAAACTTGCTTCGAAGGCTACAGCGAGTCAGAAAGCTTGGGTAAAGTAGTGGCAATTTTCCATGACGGCAAAGAAGTCGAACGTATTCAAGCCGGACAAAGTGCGGTGGTGGTGTTGGATAATACGCCATTTTACGGTGAATCCGGCGGACAAATCGGCGACACTGGACGCTTGGAAAGTCAAAGTGCGGTTTTTACGGTCAAAGATACGCAAAAATATGGCAAAGTGTTCGGGCATATCGGGGCGTTGCAGCAAGGCGAATTGGCGGTAGGACAGAGCCTGAATGCAGTGGTGGATAGTCAACGTCGTGCCGAGATCTCGTTAAACCATTCGGCGACACATTTGCTACACGCCGCATTGCGCCAAATTTTAGGTACTCATGTCAGTCAAAAAGGTTCGTTGGTGTCCGATAGCCTATTGCGTTTTGATTTTGCGCAACCGGAAGCGATCAGTAAAGCACAACTAACGGACATTGAAAATCTGGTCAATCAGCATATCCGTGCTAACTACCCGGTGGTGACCGAGATTATGGATTTGGACGCGGCTAAAGCTAAAGGCGCAATGGCACTGTTCGGTGAAAAATACAGTGAGCAAGTACGGGTGTTGTCAATGGGCGATTTTTCGACCGAGCTGTGTGGCGGAATTCATGCCAACAGAACCGGTGACATCGGGCTGTTTAAAATCACCTCTGAAGGGGCAATTGCAGCCGGCATTCGTCGGATTGAAGCGGTGACAGGGCAAAATGCGATGGATTGGCTGCATCAGCAACAAGCGGTGTTACAGCAAAGTGCAGATTTACTGAAAACCGATGGCAATAGTTTGCTCGACAAAATTAATCAATTGCAAGAACGCAATAAACGTGCGGAAAAAGAGTTGCAACTGTTGAAAGAGAAAGCTGCACAACAGGCTGGTAATGATTTGGCGAAACAGACTCAAATCATTAACGGAGTACAAGTGGTGCTGCAAAAACTGGACGGCGTTGAGGCGAAATCCTTGCGGATGATGGTTGACGACCTGAAAAACCAACTGGGTTCAGCTGTGATTGCATTTGCCTCGGTGGCGGATGCTAAGGTGAATTTGATTGTCGGGGTGACCTCTGATTTAACCGCAACAGTGAAAGCGGGCGAGTTGGTGAACTTGATGGCGGAACAGGTCGGCGGCAAAGGCGGCGGACGTCCGGATCTGGCGATGGCAGGCGGCACACAGCTTGAGAATGTAGCGATTGCACTAGCCAGCGCCAAGACATGGTTAGAAAATAAATTGTAATTAAATCAATGCAAATGAAAAACAGGGTTTCGACCCTGTTTTTATTTTTGTGTGCCACTGCACATTTTGTGGTTTTTCCATTCACTTTTTTTTATGAAATAAAGTATTATCAATATGTGTTATTTTTCGGTAATAAATATTTTTTACCACAGATAATACCTTTATTGCTATCAAAGAGGGATATATGCTGATTCTGACGAGAAAAATCGGTGAAAGTTTGCTAATCGGGGAAGATATTTCAATCTCCGTACTCAGCGTGCGCGGTAATCAAGTGAAAATTGGAGTTGACGCTCCAAAAGAGGTTACGGTACATCGAGAGGAAATATATCAGCGTCTTAAAGAAGCAGATGATAAAAAAGTAGATCAATAGTAATTGGAGTTTGCAGATGACAAAATTAACATGTTTCAAAGCTTATGATGTTCGTGGTCGTTTAGGCGATGAATTAAATACCGATATCGCCTATCGTATTGGTCGTGCCTTCGGACAGTTTTTACAGCCTAAGCAAGTGGTTGTCGGTGGTGATGTTCGCTTGAGCAGTAAAGAGCTGAAAAGTGCCTTAACCAACGGTTTGCTTGATTCCGGGGTTGATGTGATTGACTTGGGATTGACCGGCACTGAAGAGGTCTATTTTGCGACATCGTTTCTGAAAGTTGATGGTGGAATTGAAGTTACAGCCAGCCATAATCCAATGAATTATAATGGATTAAAGTTTGTTAAAGCCGGATCGCGCCCAATTAGCGCTGATAGTGGTTTAGGCGATATCCAGAAATTAGCTGAAGAGAATAATTTTCCGGATGTGGCAAAACGTGGCGAGTATAAGCAGCTTTCTGTGTTGCAAGAATATGTCGATCACTTGTTAACCTATGTTAATTTAGAAAATTTCAATAAACCGTTAAAACTGGTAATCAATTCCGGAAACGGGGCAGCTGGTCATGTAGTTGACGAGCTGGAGGCGCGTTTTAAACAGCATGCACCGTTGGTCAGCTTTATCAAAGTCCACAATGAGCCGGACGGCAACTTCCCACACGGGATCCCTAACCCGATTTTGCATGAAAACCGTCAAGACACCATTGATGCCGTGCTGGCAAACAAGGCGGATATGGGGATTGCTTTTGACGGTGACTTTGACCGTTGTTTCTTGTTTGATGAAAATGCCACTTTTATTGAAGGTTACTATATTGTCGGTCTATTAGGACAGGCATTCTTGGCGAAAAATCCGGGGGCTAAAATTATCCTTGATCCACGTTTGATGTGGAATACCGTTGAGTTGGTTGAAGAAATGGGCGGTGAAGCCGTAGTTTCTAAATCCGGACACTCGTTTATCAAAGAAAAAATGCGTGCAGTTGATGCGATTTATGGCGGTGAAATGAGCGCTCACCACTATTTCCGTGATTTCTTCTATTGTGATAGCGGCATGATTCCATGGCTATTGGCGGCGGAATTGTTGTGCACCACGGGTAAAACTTTAGGACAATTGGTCGGTGATCGTTTGAATGCTTACCCATCTCCGGGAGAAATCAACAGCAAGTTGGAAGATGCTCAAGTGGCGATTGCCCGTGTGCGTGCGTTCTATGAGAAGGATGCAATTGCCATCGATGAAATGGACGGTATCAGCATTGAATATCCGACATGGCGTTTCAACCTGCGTAGTTCCAATACTGAGCCGGTGGTGCGCCTGAATTTGGAAACTCGTGGCGACAAAGCGCTGATGGAAGAGAAAACCGCTGAGATTTTAGCCTTACTCAGACAGTAGTTTTGGCGTAAAATACTATCCGCTTTCAGGTTGTCACTGAAAGCGGATTTTGCTATTTCTTTAATGACCAAACTGATGATAAAAGGATATTACATGAAAGTTATTATTCCCGTCGCCGGATTAGGCACCCGAATGTTGCCTGCGACCAAAGCTATTCCGAAAGAGATGTTGACGATTGTAGATAAACCGTTGATTCAATATGTGGTCAGTGAATGTGTCAATGCTGGCGTGAAAGAGGTTATCTTAGTCACTCACTCCTCTAAAAATTCAATTGAGAACCATTTTGATACCTCGTATGAATTGGAATCTATGCTCGAAAAACGAGTGAAGCGCCAGTTGTTGGAAGAAGTGCGGTCAATTATTCCACCGGGCGTCACGATTATGCACGTGCGGCAGGGGAATGCCAAAGGCTTGGGACACGCGGTGCTGTGCGCCAAACCGCTCGTTGGCGATGAGCCTTTTGCGGTGGTGTTGCCGGATGTGATTTTGGCAGAGTTCAGTGCCGATCAGAAAAAAGAGAATTTAGCTGCCATGCTGCAACGTTTCAAACAAACCAAAATCAGCCAAATTATGGTAGCGCCGGTAGCGGTGGAAGATGTCAGCAATTATGGTATCGTTGATTGCGGTGACGCGGTGTTGGAAGCTGGGCAAAGTGCGGTGATCAATAACATTGTAGAAAAACCGGCTCAAGAAGAAGCCCCATCAAATCTTTCTGTCGTCGGGCGCTATGTGTTCTCGAGTGCGATTTGGCATTTATTGGCAAAAACGCCGGTCGGTGTTGGGGATGAAATCCAATTAACCGATGCCATTGATATGCTTATCGAGCAAGAAACCGTGGAAGCATTTCATATGAGCGGAAAAAGTTTCGACTGCGGCGATAAACTAGGCTATCTGCAAGCGATTGTCGAATACGGCACGCAACACCCGAAATTGGCAAGTGAATTTAAGCAGTATTTAAAACAGTTCTGTAATAGATTGTGAGTTTTTGCTGAAAGAGCTAAGTTCTTCTATAAAAGAAATTAGCTCTTTTAATTTATAAGCTTGATTGTGTTAGTGAGCTTTTTTGTATATTACTAATAGGCTTTCCTAAAATAATAGCATCTTTATCTCTAGGATTAAAGCGATTGTCATAGGAATATTCATACACTCTCCATGAAAGATTTTTTCTATTACTATCTTCTAAATAAACAATGTAGTCTTTGTTGGCTTCAAAGTGTATATTTTCAAATTTAGCATATCGGTTTGATATACTAATTATAATTGTATTATTTCCTACGGGAACCATTACTTTTTCATAAGGTGTTAAAAGTTCATATTTTTTTCCTAAAAAAGAATTGTCATTTTTTAATATTTTATCATTTACTTTATATATATTGATCGGTGGAACATCTAATGTACTATATCCAAAATAAGGAGTGATCGGATATATGCGTAATGTAGCATAAGGTTGATTGTCTGTTATTAGTTGGGAACGATAATGGGCTAACCACTTTGCGTCCTCTATAGCATTTTCTTTGATAGAACAAGCAGATAAAAACAATATTAGAAAAAGGAATAGTATTCTCCTTACTGACATTTTAAACCTCCAATAAAAATGATAACGAGTCTTATTTATTGTGATATGATATATTCTAGATATAGCGTTGTAAATGAATTATTGTATTTCTTTTAAAATGGAGAGTCGTATATGAGTGTTGTACATCTATTTCAAGCTAAATTTGTAAAGTTAGGGGTATTATCTCTATTTATCAGCTTATTAACTGCCTGTTTTAATTTAGAAAAAAGTCGGAGAAATCTTGAGGGTTCAGCGTCCTCTACAATAGAAGTACCTATAAATTACATTGATGCTTATGTTAATGTTAAACATTATTATCAAATGTGCCATGTGCCTTCTTATAGGGCTCTAGGGGCGTCATACATTGAAACGGCGTTAGATCGAGAAAACGGTGTTGGTAAAATTGAACTTTTAGGTGGGCATTTTGCATTAGAGTTAATTCGTTTTATTAATAAAAGTGAGAATTCGGCTGCAATCGAGCTTTTTATAACGAGGAGTTTCCTGCACTCAGAAGATGGTAATAGAAATCTTAGAGAGGAAAGGTTGGAAAATATTAAAATTATTAGTCAAAGACAGTTTGATGTTTGTATGTAATAGCAAATATAACCGATAATAGAGACTTCTACTATCGGTTATATTTTACTTAACGTTCCGTTTCTTCCAACGCATAAGGCAGCGGATATAAGCACAGCGGCTGCGGACTGTCTTCGCTTAAGCGGAAACGTTGACAGGCTTCGCTATCGTTTGCCAGCACCACTTGCAGCCACAATACACCGTCGTGCTGTACCGCATTTAAAATCGAACCGGTTTTGCGCCAGTTGGTTTCTAGCAATAACTCCACCCCCTGCCCGATAGCCGGAACGGTGTTCGGTTGTCCGACTAAGGTAAACAGTGCTCTTTTGTTGGCACCGCGATATTTGGCGCGGGCGATGGTTTCTTGTCCGATATAGCAACCTTTATGGAAAGAGACGGTTTGTTCCAGCAGTTGTAAATTAATGGCTTGAGGAATAAATTGATTCTGGCTTTCTGCCGTTAGTAACGGTATGCCGTCTTGAATATCCAACAGATCCCAAGCGATTGTGGTGACGGTTGGGGTGATCGTAACCGCACTTTCACTGATCAAGATCCAACGTGGCTGAGGGTGTTCAATATACAATAAACTATGCCCATCAGCATGAATCAGCGGCGTTTCGGCATTCGGCAGTTGATCGCTGAGGGTTGTGATGGTTTGCGGCGCTTGTCTGCCGGCAAAGCCGATTAAAGTGCGGTCTTGCGCCAGATTAAAACTGACTTTTGAAAAGACGGCATATTTTTTCAGTTGTTCCAATGCCGTTGGTAGCAATGCTTTGCGGATAATAAAATAAAAGTGCTGCGAGCCAACACGAACGAGGCGGAATACTGACCAAACTTTGCCTTTGGGATCACAATGTGCAGTTAATGTTGAATTTCCGACCGCCAATTTGCTGATATCAGTGGTTAACTGACCTTGTAAAAATTTTTCACTGTCCTCACCGCTCACTTCAATTAATTGGTAGTGGTTCAACTCACAAACCATGTTGGGATAGGTTTCTGTCATTAGTGGGTATTGGCAATGTATTGTCATGGTTTTCTCTTTTTAACATGGATAAGTCGTCTTGATTCTACACTGATTTCAGGGCAAAAGGCTATCGTTAAAAATGCGATCAAATCTTAAATTATGTAGTTTTTATGACAATTTTTATACAATCAATCTCTTTATGCTTATCAGCATTACTCACGTTCTTCACTAAACAAGGATATTGTATGAACTTAAGCAAAACAGCAGGATTGATTATCGCCATGTTACCTTTTTTAGCTCAGGCAGCGCCTAACGCAAATGGTTTATTGACTGTGCCGAGTCAATATAATGCTACAGAAACGGTGCAATTGATTGAAAAAACGGTTACTGACAAAGGCATGACGGTTTTTGGTTTAGTAGATCATCAAAAAGCGGCGCAAGACAATGGCTTGACCATGCCTGCGGCGACGGTGGTTTTATTTGGCAGCCCGAAAGTCGGCACACCGATTATGATCGAACATCCAACAATCGCAATTGATTTGCCACTGAAAGCGTTGGTGTGGGAGGATAAAGCCGGTAAGGTATTTGTTTCACTAAATCAAGCGGAATTTCTGGGTAATCGCCATGAAGTGCCGCAAGAACTCTCACAAAAATTAGCGGGTGCGGAAAAATTGCTTTCCAATACCGTGAACGCGGGTAAATAAGCAACCCTAACGAAATTACGTTACTCGCCGATAAAAAACCGCACTTTGTTCAAAGTGCGGTTTTCGTTATGGTTGATTAAACTTATGCTTTTGGACCGGCTGCAACTAAAGCTTTGCCTTCGTCGTTGTCGGTGTATTTATCGAAGTTTTTCGCAAAGCGTCCGGCTAAGTCTTCTGCTTTGACTTGCCACTGTGCTTTATCGGCATAGGTATCACGTGGATCCAAAATTGCAGGATCAACGCCCGGAAGCGCAGTTGGAATGGCTAAGTTAAAGATAGGTAATTGATTCATCTCTGCTTTTTCAATTGAACCGTCTAAGATCGCATCAATGATACCGCGAGTATCTTTAATCGAGATCCGTTTGCCGGTACCGTTCCAACCAGTGTTGACTAAATAGGCTTCCGCACCAGAGGCTTGCATGCGTTTCACCAGCACTTCTGCGTATTGGGTCGGGTGCAATGACAGGAATGCCGCACCGAAACAGGCAGAGAAGGTTGGTGTTGGCTCAGTGATGCCGCGCTCAGTACCGGCCAATTTGGCGGTGAAGCCGGACAGGAAATAATACTGAGTTTGTTCCGGAGTCAGTTTAGAAACCGGAGGCAACACGCCGAAGGCATCAGCCGTCAAGAAGATCACTTTTTTGGCATGACCCGCTTTAGAGACTGGTTTAACAATATTTTGGATGTGATAAATCGGATAAGAAACCCGGGTATTCTCGGTTTTCGATCCGTCGTTGAAATCAATAGTGCCATCCTCTAACACCACTACGTTTTCTAACAGCGCATCGCGTTTAATCGCACGATAAATATCTGGCTCGGCTTCTTCAGACAAATTGATGGTTTTGGCATAGCAACCGCCTTCGTAGTTGAATACACCTTCATCGTCCCAACCGTGTTCGTCATCACCAATCAGACGGCGTTTTGGATCGGTAGAAAGGGTGGTTTTGCCGGTGCCGGACAAACCGAAGAACACTGCAACATCACCATCTTCGCCAACGTTGGCAGAACAGTGCATGGAAGCCACCCCTTTTAACGGCAGGAAGTAGTTCATCATCGAGAACATGCCTTTTTTCATCTCGCCGCCGTACCAAGTTCCGCCGATCAATTGCACGCCTTCGGTCAGGTTGAACGCGACAAAGTTTTCGGAGTTCAGGCCTTGCGCTTTCCAGTTAGGGTTAGTGGTTTTTGAACCGTTTAATACCGTGAAATCTGGTTTGAAGCCTTTCAGCTCTTCGTCATTCGGGCGAATAAACATGTTTTTCACAAAGTGTGCTTGCCATGCCACTTCGGTCACGATTCGCACTGCTAAACGGGTGTCTGGGTTGGTGCCGCAGAACGCATCGATCACAAATAGGCGTTTACCTGAAAGTTGATCTGCCACTAATTTTTTCAGGCTGCCCCAGGTCTCTTGGGTCATGGTTTTGTTGTCGTTTTTAGCTTTGTCGCTGGTCCACCAAACGCTGTCTTTAGTTTTGTCATCTAAGACAATATATTTATCTTTTGGGGAACGTCCGGTGAAAATGCCGGTATCCACCGCAATTGCACCAGTAGTGGTTAATGTGCCTTTTTCGTAACCTTGTAAATCTGCTTTGGTTTCTTCTTCAAACAAGAATTCATAACTTGGGTTATACACCACTTCTTTCACATCGTGGATTCCCAATACGGACAATTCTTTTACTACTGAAGCTACATCTGTCATCTTTATTACCTCTGTTTTTTAGTAAGTTATTAAAAATCAAATTCCGCAGTTATTGTAGAAGAAAAACAGAAATAAAAATGTTAGCTGGATCAAACTATTCAACATAGCTATCAGAAAAAAAGTAAGCGCGAACCTTGTGGCGTCGCGCTTTTTAATAGAATTAGACATTCCTGTTAAGGAATTGTTTAGGCACAGTTTGAATTTTGTTTAAGTTGCTCGATAGCGTGTTTGTTGAAAAAATAGTGGGTGCCACAACATTCGCACTGCATATCAATACTGCCATTATGTTCGTGTAAAATTTCATCAATTTCGTCATCATCAATCAATAATAGTGCTGCTCCGGAGCGCTCTGCGGAGCAACCGCAATGGAAGCTGACCGCACTTGGGTTAAATAATTCAACTGTTTCTTCGTGATACAGTCGATACAACAACTCTTCTGCCGGCAAAGCAAACAATTCCATCGCTTTAACCGTGTGGGTCAGCATCTGCAAATGTTCCAAATCATCAACCGAACCGCTGCCATCCGGCATAATTTGCAGCAGCATACCGGCGGCAACCGGTTTGCCTTCAAACTCGCCAGTTTTGATGAAAAGTGCGGTTTTCAGTTGTTCGGAGCGTTCGAAATAGTCCTGTAGGCATTCGCTAATTGTTGCTTTGCTCAATTCGACAATCCCTTGATAACGCTCGCCTTGTTTTGGATTAATCGAAATCACCAATACCGCTTTGCCGATCATCTGCTGCAAGCTGCTGTCATCCGCGATCTCACCTTCTACCCGTGCCAACGCACGCAATTGCAGTTGATGATTGCCGTTGACCAACGCCAGCTTTAACGGACCGTCTCCTTGAATTTGAACGGTAATATCACCTTCGAATTTCAGAGTGGCAGTCAATAAACTGGTTGCTACCAGCATCTCGCCCAATAGATTCTGCACGGCTTTCGGATAGTGATGGGTGTTCAAGGTTTCTTCAAAAGTGCGGTTCAAGCGCACCCACTCGCCACGCACCGCTTTTTGCTGAAACAGGTAGCGGTGCAGGGTGTCGTTGTCTGGTTGGTAAGCGTTAAATTCGGTCATATTTTGTCCATTGTGATGTATTTATGTTGGCTTGTATATATGGGTGTTTTGTGGGTTTGCAAGGGGAATAAATAATGGGTTGATTTCATTTCGTCGTCTAATTTCTTAATATGTGCTGATTCGGTTTTGCGTATTTTTATAGACTTTCTCACTGTCACGCTGACCAATAGCAATCACAAAAACTGTCACTTTTTCATCTTGTACTTGATAGATCAAGCGATACCCAGAAGTGCGTAATTTAATTTTGTAACAATTTGGAAATTCCCGTAATCGATTGGCTTCAATTTTAGGATTTTTTAGGACTTCAAAAAGTTTCTTTTTAAGTTGAACTTTGATTGTTTCCCCTAATTTTCGCCACTCTTTTAATGCTCTTGGATCAAAAACCAGTTCATAGCTCATCTAAAGTTACCTTGATACCTTGTTCAGGATTATTGAGTCGATAGCGTACGGTTTCAAGTAATGCTAAATCCTCGTCGTTGAGCATAACGGTCTGAATGGGAAATTTTTCATTTTGTGCTACATATTGAAACAAGATTCGAACGGCTTCGGTCGGAGTCATATTCATTTTTTGTAATGCGTGGTAGGCATCTTGCTTCAACTGATCATCTAAACGGATATTTAACGTTGCCATATTAGCTCCTTTCGTTTTATTATCAGCATAAATTGTAATGCAAAATAGCATTACACTCAAGCAAGAATTGGCTACTCTTGATACTTAAACCGAATCAAATCGCGTCGTTCTTTTTTATTCGGGCGCCGTTCGGGGTTGGGCATTGAAAGGGCGTTGGCTTTGCGGGCGGCGGCGATTTGTTCGCGCTTGCTGATGCTGGCGGTGGTTTCTTGATATAGCGATTGTGCTTGTGCTGCGCCGTTGCGTTTGTCGGAGATGGCTAGAATTTCCACCTCTTTTTCATCGCTGCCTTGGCGCAACTTCAGCATTGCGCCGATTTCGACGATTTTGCTGGGTTTGCTTCGCTGTCCGTTATAATGTACCTTGCCGCCGTCAATCATCTCGCGGGCGATTGAGCGGGTTTTATAAAAACGAGCTGCCCACAGCCATTTGTCCAATCTGACTTGTTCCATTTTTTATCCTGGTAACGATCCCAATAAAGTCTGAAAATCAGCGATACTTTGGTGGTTGTTAAATTGCTTTGGCGGTTGTTGCGAATCGGGTGTTGTGATGCCTAACGTGTACGCCATTTGATTGCTTTTAGCCTGATCTAACACCGGCTCCATATCGTCAATTAATAAAGTGCGGTTGGGATTGAGCTGACAGTGTTGATACACCGATTGCCACAGTGCGCGGTGCATTTTCGGTCTTTGGAATTGGTGAGATGAGAGCAGTTGCTCGAAATAACCGCTCAGATTGCAGTTATCCATTTTTACCTGTAGGCTAAAAGGATGTGAATCTGTCAGTAAAATCAATTGCTTGTCTAATTTTTGCAATGATTCCAACAGTGGGTAAACGCCGGAACGCACTTGGGTGTTGAGAGCGTGCTGCCGCTGCATTTCGCGAATCGGCAAATCCAATGTTTTCGCCCAATGATCGATATCGTACCACTGCATACTGTGTTCAATATTGCGGTAAAGCTGTTGAATCCGAGCATGGCAAGTTTGTGCGTCCAAGCCCTCTTTGTCGGCATAAGTTTGCGGCACCAGTTGTTTCCAAAAATAGGCATCTAAATGCAGGTCGATCAAGGTGCCGTCCAGGTCAAATAATATGGTATCGATGTTATCCCAATCGATGATTTTCACGCTTAATCCTTGTTTATGGTTTTTGTTATCATGGGTTATTGGCAGCTAAATGCCACGGACAATGTGAGCGAACTTTGTCGTGAAAGTGCGCTGGAAATGCTCCAAAATGATGGCGTTACTAGCAACATCTTCTGGTCACCAAGCCTGATTATATGCTATTGTTACTGGGATTTATAGTTAATCCGCAGGAGCCAGCATGTGTGAAACTCGGCAAAAACCCAAAATCCTTTCTCTCTCTGTTGCTGCTAAATCAAAAATTTTTGAAATCCAAGCGGTAGACTTGGAATTTGCCAACGGTGAGCGGCGAACATTCGAACGTTTTAAACCCAGCCAGCGAAGTGCGGTCTTGGTGATGGCAATTCACCAAGACAACTTATTATTGGTACGGGAGTATGCGGTCGGTACCGAACGTTATGAACTGGGTTTTGCCAAAGGGCTGATGGATCCGGGCGAAACGCCGCAACAAAGCGCCAACCGTGAATTGCAGGAAGAGATTGGCTTCAAAGCCGATAAATTGACACTACTGCGCACCGTGATCACCTCCCCCGGTTTTATGCATAACCCGATGCACATTTTTCTTGCAGAACAGTTAACGCCATCGCACTTGGTCGGCGACGAGCCGGAGCCGCTAGAGCTGGTGGCGTATCCGCTCAGTGAGGTGGATCACCTGTTGTCACAACAGGATTTTTGTGAGGCGCGTAATCTGACCGCACTTTACCTGTTGCGCGATCATCTAGCCGCGCAATCAGAAGCATAAACGGCGGTTGTTATGAATAAAATTATCTTGACCAACGAACTGCTGAACGCCGCCTTGTCGATTGCCAAACGGGCAGGCGAGCTGCTGTTGACATTTTATTATCAGGATATCGACAGTGAATTGAAGCAGGACAATACACCGGTTACCGCCGCAGATTTGGCAGCCAGCCGTTTTTTAGTCGATGAATTGCAAGCGTTGACGCCCGGCGTGCCGGTGTTGTCGGAAGAGAGCCAAGCGATTGATTTAAGCGAGCGCCGCCATTGGACACAGTATTGGCTGGTCGATCCGTTGGACGGCACACAGCAGTTTTTGCAAAAGACCGATCAATTTTCAGTACTGGTCGCCTTGGTGCAAGATCATCAGCCAACATTGGGGATCGTTTATTCCCCGGTGCCAAGATTAGCATTTTATGCGATGGATAAATTTGGCGCTTATAAACAGCAAAATGGTGTGATCAGCCGCTTGCAGACTTGCACCCCAAGCGATGAAGTGATTCGAATTGTGGTTGGGCAGAATGTCGCGCGCACTCAGGTGCTGGCGTGTTTTCGAGATCAGTTTGAATACCAACTGTTGCGTTATGGATCCAGTGGTCTAAAAGGTGCGCTGGTGGCGGAAGGACGTAGCGATTGTTATATTCGTTTGGGCAAAACCGGTGAGTGGGACACCGCCGCGGTTGAATGTATTTTGCGTGAAACTGGCGGCAAAATCGTGGATTTATACGGAGAGCCCCTGACTTATAATCGGCGGAATACCTTGATCAATCCTGATTTTATTATGCTAGGCAATGCAGCGTTTCCGTGGCAAAAGGTGGTACGTTTTCAACAGCATCTTAAACCGAATGTAGAAAAAACAGTGTAATAAACCGTAAATGATCAAATGCTGAGTCCAAAATAGACGATAAGCGTATAATAAGCGATTGACGACAAGAATCCATCTTATTAGACTGCAACGATTGCTGATCAAAAAGATTGCAGACCTGAAAGGATAAAAAATGAAAAAACCGGACAACAACAGCCTTGTTATTTTTGGCGCATCAGGGGATTTGACCCACCGTAAATTGATTCCAGCCTTATACCATCTGTTTAAAAATGGTCGTCTAGCAGATGATTTTGCGATTTTAGGCGTGAGCAGAACCGAATACAGTGACGCACAATATCGTGAAAAATTGAGTGAAATTTTGGCAAAGAGCGAAAATATTGCAGCGGCTGAGATGGATAAGTTTTTTTCGCATGTTTATTATCAAGCGATTGACACCTCGAACGAAGCCGATTATGCCAAAGTCAAAGTGCGGTTGCAGCAGTTGGAGCAAGCGCACCATACTGGCGGCAATACGCTGTTCTACCTTTCCACGCCGCCGAGCCTGTATCCGGTGATCCCAGCGTGTCTGGCGGCACATGGGCTGAATCACCAGAATCATGGTTGGAAACGCCTTGTGGTGGAAAAACCGTTCGGCTACGATTTGGCATCGGCGATCAGCCTAGATAGCAAACTGCATGAGGATTTTGACGAATCGCAAATTTATCGGATCGACCACTATTTAGGCAAAGAAACCGTACAGAATATTTTAGTGTTGCGTTTTTCTAACGGTTTGTTTGAGCCACTGTGGAATCGTAACTACATTGATTATGTGGAAATTACCGGGGCAGAATCGCTTGGCGTAGAAGAGCGTGGCGGCTATTACGACGGCTCTGGCGCAATGCGCGATATGTTCCAAAACCATTTGCTGCAAGTGTTGGCGATGATCGCCATGGAATCGCCAGCCGTGATCAATGCTGATGCGATGCGTAACGAAGTGGTGAAAGTGCTACAAAGCCTGCATCCGCTGAGTGATGAAGACTTGGAAAAATATTTGGTGCTGGGGCAATATACCGGTGCTAAAGTGCGTGGCGAATACCAAAACGGGTATCGCGAAGAAAAAGGCGTTGATCCGCAATCGCGCACCGAAACCTATATGGCGCTGAAATTGAAGATCGACAACTGGCGTTGGAGCGGTGTGCCGTTTTATATCCGCACTGGCAAACGGCTGCCGACACGGGTGACTGAAGTCGTTATTCACTTTAAGAAAACCCCACATCCAGTGTTCAGCACCAATGCCCCGGAGAATAAATTGATTATCCGCATTCAACCGAATGAAGGAATCGTGATGAGTTTCGGCTTGAAAAATCCGGGTTCCGGATTTGAAGCCAAAGAGGTATCGATGGATTTTCATTATCAGGATTTGGCAGATAAGAATATTCTGGATGCTTACGAACGCTTGCTGTTGGATTCACTGTTGGGAGACGCAACCCTGTTTTCTCGCAGTGATGCAGTGCGAGCCTGTTGGAAATTTGTCCAACCGATATTGGATTACAAAGCCAATAACCCAAAACTATATGGATACGCCAGCGGAACTTGGGGGCCACAAGAAGCAGATTTTATGATGGAATCTAAAAACCGCAGTTGGCGTTTTCCGTGTAAAAATTTAACGAATACGGAATATTGTGAGTTATAACATGAATTATATTACTTTTGCAGACGCACAAAGTGCGGTAGAGAAGATAGCCGAAGCATTTTTAACCTATAGTCAACAAGCCAAGCCGGTCCATATTTCCCTGTCCGGCGGCAGCACCCCGAAGTTGTTGTTTAAAACCTTGGCGGAACAGTATGCCGACAAAATTAATTGGCAAAATCTGCATTTCTGGTGGGGTGACGAGCGTTGTGTTGCGCCGGACGATGAAGAGAGCAACTACGGTGAAGTGCAGCGTTTACTGTTCGATCATATTCAGATTCCGGCGGAGAATATCCACCGCATTCGTGGTGAAGACGAGCCGGAAGCCGAAGCCAAACGCTTTGCCGCTGAAATGTTGGCTGTCGTACCAAAAAACAGCGCTGGTGTGCCGGAGTTCGATTGGATTATTTTAGGTATGGGGCCAGACGGTCACACCGCCTCACTGTTTCCGCTGCAAGTGGATTTTGCCACAACAGTGTTGACCATTGTGGCGAAGCAGCCGCAATCGGGGCAACTACGGGTGTCTAAATCTGCTTACCTGATCGAAAATGCGAAACGCCTGACCTATTTGGTCACCGGCGCCAGTAAAGCTGATCTGCTGCATGAAATTCAACTGGCAGGCGAGAACGAGTTGCCCTATCCAGCGGCTCGGGTCAAGGCGAATAACGGTAATACCGAATGGTATTTGGATGCCGATGCGGCGTCGCAGTTGCAGTAATTTTACCGAGATATATTGAAATGATGGTAGGGGTGGATTGCATCTACCCATTTACAAAGTGCGGTATAACATATTAATCAACAATTTTAGCAAACTAAAAAGGAAACAAATATGAAAGGTGATATCGGCGTAATCGGACTTGCAGTCATGGGGCAAAATCTGATTCTGAATATGAACGATCACGGCTTCAAGGTGGTGGCTTACAACCGCACCACCAGCAAAGTGGACGAATTTTTGCAAGGGGCGGCAAAAGGCACCAATATTATTGGCGCATATTCATTACAAGATTTAGCCGATAAACTGGAAAAACCGCGTAAAGTGATGTTGATGGTGCGTGCCGGTGAAGTGGTCGATCAATTTATCGATAGTTTGTTACCGCACTTGGAGCAGGGTGATATCATCATCGATGGTGGCAACTCCAATTATCCGGACACCAACCGCCGCGTGAAAGATTTGGCGGCAAAAGGCATTCGCTTTATCGGCGCCGGAGTTTCCGGCGGCGAGGAAGGCGCACGTTTCGGACCATCAATTATGCCGGGCGGTAACGAAGAGGCTTGGGTTTATGTCAAACCAATTTTGCAAGCGATTTCCGCCAAAACCAAAGATGGCGAACCGTGCTGTGATTGGGTAGGCAAAGAGGGCGCCGGGCATTTTGTGAAAATGGTGCACAACGGTATCGAATATGGCGATATGCAGTTGATTTGCGAAGCCTACCAATTCCTGAAAGAAGGGCTGGGCTTAAGTTATGACGAATTGCACCAGGTATTTAGTGAGTGGAACAAAACCGAACTGGACAGCTACTTGATTGAGATCACTGCCGATATTCTGGGCTATCGTGATGAAAACGGCGAACCGTTGGTAGAAAAAATTCTGGATACTGCCGGGCAAAAAGGCACCGGAAAATGGACCGGCATCAACGCATTGGACTTAGGCATTCCGTTGACCTTAATCAGCGAAGCGGTATTCGCTCGTTGCGTGTCGGCATTCAAAGAACAGCGTGTCGAAAACCAAGCGTTGTTCAACAAACAGATCGATACGGTTACAGGCGATAAAGCGCAATGGATCGAAGCGGTACGCAAAGCGCTGCTGGCCTCAAAAATTATCTCTTATGCGCAAGGCTTTATGCTGATTCGTGAAGCGTCAGAAAACAACCATTGGGATCTGAACTATGGCAATACCGCACTTTTATGGCGCGAAGGCTGTATTATCCGCAGTGCGTTCTTGGGCAATATCCGTGATGCTTACGAGACTAATCCGAATCTGCAATTCTTGGGTGCCGACCGCTATTTCAAAACTATTTTGGAAAATGCGTTGCCAGAATGGCGCAAAGTGGTGGCGAAATCCATTGAGATCGGCTTGCCAATGCCGTGTATGGCGTCGGCCATCACGTTCTTAGACGGCTACACCAGCGCCCGTTTGCCGGCCAACCTGCTACAAGCGCAGCGTGACTACTTCGGTGCACACACTTACGAGCGCACCGACCGACCACGCGGCGAGTTTTTCCACACTAACTGGACCGGCAAAGGCGGTGATATCGCTTCTACGACTTATGAAGTGTAGTCACTGATTAATATTGGAAATAAAATGAATAGTAACTGTGTTTCTGTGGCAACACAGTTACTATAATTAAAAACGGAGGCTTGTATGCTGATAAAAGAAAAAGGATATGATGAATATCTGGCTGAAAAAATTGCAGCGGGGCGGGCGGATATTGCAGCTGGTCGTATTGTTACACTTGAAGAGGCAGAATTACTAACACTTGAGATTGTTGAACGGATTGCGAATGAGGAAGTAGAGTTTGAACAAAATATCAAAGCGTTCGCTTAATTTTTCTGTTCGAGCATTAACTGAATTAGAGGATATTCTCATTAGTGTTGGTGAATATACTAATTCTGCTCGAAGTGTTGCAAAATTACGGTCACTTTTTTTTGAAAAATTTGATTTTATTTCAGAATTCCCGAAAGCCTATAAAGTGCAGTCTGACGGTAGCCGATACGCTTTTTGTCAACGCTATCGGATTGTTTATGAATACAATGAGGTGGAAAATAACGTATTCATTTTGACCGTGTTACACAGCCTGAAAAAATATCCATAGCGTAAACAATGACATTATCTATTATTTCCCGATAGAAAATCATCCATCAACAAAACCGCACTTTATTTCCTATTGGTTGATTCATATACTTCAAAGATACAAATTCACAAGGAGTTAATATGAACAACAAAATGCCGGCGATTTTTATCGGTCACGGTTCGCCCATGTTGGCGATTCAAGACAACCCATTCACCCCGAAATGGCGTCAAGCGGCACAGGCAATGCCGAAACCGAAAGCGATTTTGGTGATCTCTGCCCACTGGATCTCGATGGGGGTGGCAGAAACTGCCGCAGCCAATCCAGCGCTGAACTATGATTTTTACGGTTTTCCGGAGGCGCTGTATCAAGTGCAATATCCGGTGCAAGGCGCTCCGGCGTTGGCGGCACAAGTGAAAGATTTGGTTAACAATCCGAATATCAGTCTTGATATGGAACAAGGCTTGGATCACGGCACTTGGGCGGTGTTGAAACAGATGTATCCGGCGGCGGACATTCCGGTGGTGCAACTCAGCTTGGGCGGACGTTTGACAATGCAGCAGCATCTCGAACTGGCAAAACAGCTAAAACCGCTGCGCGAGCAGGGCGTGTTGATTCTAGGCAGCGGCAACTTGATCCACAATTTGCGCCTAATCGACTGGCAGCGCTCGGATCAACTGTTCGGGTATGACTGGGCGCAGCGTGCGCAACAAACCTTATTGGATTTGATCCGTTCAGGCGATTTGCCAGCGCTCGCCGATTACCGCTCGTTAGGCGAAGACGTGCAAAAAGCGATTCCGACACCGGAACACTATCTGCCGTTGCTGTATATTTTGGCGCTGCAAGATCCTGACGACAAGCTGAATATTTTCAATACCGATTTTGTCGGTGGTTCGTTGGATATGACCTGCGTTCAAGTTGGGTAATCTCAAGTTGATGTCAAAGTGCGGTTTATACCGCACTTTGCGCTTAAATTTAATGCTTATCTTGAAAATTAAAAAGATTATTGATTTTTAATCAAGTTATCACATAAAATGCTAAATATTATTTATCAACAAAAGGAAAGCAATATGTTAAAAATCAATCAATATTTCGACGGCAAAGTGGCGTCAATCGGGTTGCAAACTGAAACCTTACCGGCAACGGTCGGGGTGATGGCGGCCGGTGAATACACCTTCGGCACCAGCCAGTTTGAAACCATGACCGTGATCAGCGGCGCCCTAAGCGTCAAACTGCCGCAAAGCGATGAATGGCAAACATTCAGTGCAGGTGAAACCTTTACCGTTGATGCCAACCAATCGTTTGATCTGAAAGTTACAGTCGAAACCGCCTATTTCTGTACTTACGGCTAAGTCTGACCGCACTTTGCGCTATCATCGGCACCGCTAAGATGCCGATTTTTATCTTTTAATGCCTCACTGTTTTCGAAAAAAGGTTGATCGCCACGATCATACTCGGTGCGAAATGAGTGAATTGCTGTGAGGCTTTCAGCATCGAGGTCGCAATAATTTCAGCGACAATTGCGATAAACAAAGATCAACATCCCCTATTATGTAAAAAGGGGGATTTTGCAGCAGTGTCACATCGGATGATTTCTTTTGGGTTGATAATACGTTTCTTTTTCTTGGGTTGTTCCGCCAATCAGGAAAACTATAATGACCGCACTTTATACCAGTAACCATTTTTAACATTTTATATTAAGAGAGAAACCGATGAACAATAAATTAAATTCCTATGCACCTTATGCCTTAGCCTTATTACGCATTATCGCCGCTTATATGTTTATTTGGCACGGTACGGCGAAATTTTTCGAATATCCGGTTTCAATGACGGGTGGTAACGGCGGCGTGGCGCTGTTCTCACAATACGGCTTGGCTGGCGTATTAGAAATCGGTGGCGGAATGTTGTTGGCGTTGGGCTTGTTCACGCGTCTGACCGCATTTTTACTGTCTGGTCAAATGGCGTTTGCTTATTTTGTGGTGCACGGTGCCGCAGGCAATATTTTGATGCCGTTGTTGAATCAAGGTGAATTAGCAGCGCTGTATTCGCCAGTGTTTTTGTACTTTGTGTTTGCCGGCCCAGGCGCATTAGCATTGGACAATAAAATTTGTAAAAAATAATCGCTTGTTGATGTTCAAGCCACCCGTTCGGTTAACGCCGAGCGGGTTTTTTGTTATAGTCAGGTCAGCAACTGAATTGCAACGATGGAGAGAGAAGATGTCATTAGCCACTTTTCAACAACTGACCGCACTTTTGCATCAACAACAAGCACGTTATCGCGTGGTTGAGCACCCAGCCTGCGGCAAGTCGGAAGAGGTCGCCAAGGTGCGTGGTACTGAATTAGGACAAGGCGCAAAAGCGTTATTGTGCGTGGTGAAAGGGCAAGGTACAAAGCAGTGGGTTTTAGCCATTTTACCGGCGGACAAGCAAGCGGATTTATCTCGCTTGGCAACCGCACTTGGTGGTTTGCGTGCGGCACTTGCCAGCCCGAAAGAAGTTAGCGAACTGACTGATTGTGTCTTTGGTGCAATTCCACCCTTCAGCTTTCACCCGGAATTAAAACTGGTTGCCGACCGCAGCTTGTTTAACCGTTATAGCGAGCTGGCATTTAACGCCGGCACGCTGGAAAGCTCGATTATCCTCAACACTGAAGACTACCGCCGAATCGCCGATCCTCAGGTGCTGGATTTTGTGCAAAGTGCGGTTTAATTTTATAAATCTGTTTTCTGCTACAGAAAAAATGTAAATTAGGCTATAATTAGTGCTCGAATTTCACTCATTTTCACCTTAATCTGTAAAGGAAATTACCATGCAATCTAATCGTCCTATTCGCCAAGCCTTGTTGAGTGTCTCTGACAAAAGTGGCGTTGTAGAATTTGCTCGAGGTCTTGTCGAGCGCGGCGTTAAGCTGCTTTCCACTGGCGGAACCGCCAAATTGTTGAGCGAGGCTGGGCTGACAGTCAGCGAAGTATCGAGCTATACTCAATTTCCGGAAATGATGAGTGGGCGGGTGAAAACGCTGCACCCGAAAATTCACGGTGGCATTTTGGGGCGGCGTGGGATTGATGATGCGGTGATGACGATTCACGGTATTCAGACGATTGATATTGTGGTGGTTAATCTTTATCCGTTTGCACAAACTGTTGCCAGTGCCGATTGCACCTTGGAAGAGGCCGTTGAGAATATCGACATTGGTGGTCCGGCGATGGTGCGTTCGGCAGCAAAAAATTATAAAGATGTGACCATTGTGGTCGATAGCAGTGATTATGAGCGTGTGTTGCAAGAGATGGACGAAAACCAGAATGCGCTTACGCCGCAGACCCGTTTTAATCTGGCGATCAAAGCTTTTGAGCATACTGCGCAATATGACTGCATGATTGCCAACTATTTTGGTCAGTTAGTACCGCCTTATCAAGGTGCAGAAAAAGAGGAATTAAGCCAGTCGAGCGGACAATTCCCACGCACCTTAAACCTGAATTTTACGCGTAAACAAACCATGCGTTACGGCGAAAATAGTCATCAAAATGCAGCATTTTATGTAGAAAATCAATTGCATGAAGCCAGTGTTGCTACCGCAGAACAGTTGCAGGGCAAGGCATTGTCTTATAATAATATTGCCGATACCGACGCAGCATTGGAATGTGTCAAAGAGTTTGCCGAACCGGCATGTGTCATTGTTAAACACGCCAATCCATGTGGTGTAGCGTTGGGTACTGATATTCTGCAAGCCTACGACCGCGCCTATCAAACCGATCCGACGTCCGCATTTGGTGGAATTATTGCCTTTAACCGCACTTTGGATTTAAAAACGGCCAAAGCTATTATCGATCGCCAATTCGTCGAAGTGATTATCGCACCATCGGTTGCAGAAGACGCCCAGACTATTTTGAAAAGCAAAAAGAATGTGCGTGTTTTAGCCTGTGGCGAGTGGGGCGAGCGGCAAGTGCACTTGGACTTCAAACGGGTCAACGGCGGTTTGTTGGTGCAAGACAAAGACTTGGGCATGGTGGGATTAAATGACTTACAAGTGGTGAGCAAACGCCAACCGACGGAAGCCGAGTTGAGGGATTTGTTGTTCTGCTGGAAAGTGGCGAAATATGTCAAATCCAATGCGATTGTATATGCCAAAAATAACCAAACTATCGGGATCGGCGCCGGACAGATGAGCCGAGTCTATTCTGCCAAAATCGCCGGTATCAAAGCCGCAGATGAAGGCTTGGAAGTCAAAGGTACGGTGATGGCATCTGACGCTTTCTTTCCGTTCCGTGATGGTATCGATGCGGCAGCTGCGGCAGGGGTCAGTTGTGTGATCCATCCCGGTGGTTCAATGCGCGATCAGGAAGTGATCGACGCCGCCGATGAACACGGCATGGCGATGGTGCTGACCAACATGCGCCATTTCCGTCATTAATCTGCAAAGTGCGGTCAGCCAACGGTGGCGACCGCACTTTTGTTTTTCCCATTTAGCGTAAGGATCTCAAATGAATATTTTAATTATCGGCAATGGCGGTCGTGAACACGCTTTAGCTTGGAAAGTATCACAATCGCCATTGGCGCAGAAAATTTTTGTGGCACCGGGCAATGCCGGCACCGCACTTGAGCCTAAGGTCGAAAATGTCGCGATTGCGGTCACCGATATTGCCGGTTTGGTCGAATTTGCCCAGAAAAACGAAATCGGTTTGACGATCGTCGGACCGGAAGCGCCGTTAGTGATTGGGGTGGTGGATGCATTCCGTGCCGCCGGATTGAAAATTTTCGGTCCGACCCAAGCGGCGGCGCAACTGGAAGGCTCGAAAGCCTTTACCAAAGATTTTCTCGCACGGCATAATATTCCGACCGCAGAATACCAGAACTTTACTGAAGTGGAGCCTGCGCTGGCTTACCTGCAACAAAAAGGCGCACCGATTGTGATCAAAGCGGACGGCTTGGCGGCAGGTAAAGGCGTGATTGTGGCAATGACCCTAGAAGAGGCTGAAAGTGCGGTTCAGGATATGCTGGCAGGTAATGCCTTTGGCAATGCCGGACATCGGATTGTGATTGAAGAGTTTTTAGACGGCGAAGAGGCGAGTTTTATTGTAATGGTGGACGGCAAAAACGTCGAAGCGATGGCAACCAGTCAGGATCACAAACGAGTCGGTGAAAACGATAGCGGTTTGAACACTGGCGGTATGGGCGCATATTCGCCGGCGCCGGTGGTCACGGCGGAGATTCACCAACGGATTATGCAAGAAGTGATCTACCCGACCGTAAACGGTATGGCGATAGAGGGCAATGTTTACACTGGTTTCTTGTACGCCGGTTTGATGATTATGCCGAACGGACAACCGAAAGTGATCGAGTTCAATTGTCGTTTTGGTGATCCGGAAACCCAGCCGATTATGATGCGTTTGCAATCGGATTTGGTTGAACTCTGCTTGGCGGCGTGCGACGGCAAACTGGATCAAGTGCGGTCCGAATGGTGTGCACAAGCCGCATTGGGGATCGTATTAGCGGCGGAAGGCTATCCGGGCGATTACCGCAAAGGCGATGTGATCAGTGGAATTTCTTCTAGTAGAATAGGGCAAACCGAGCGAAACGGACAAAAAGTGTTTTTGGCAGGGGTTGAACAAAAAGAGGATCAACTCGTGACTAACGGTGGGCGTGTGCTGTGCGTCACCGCACTTGGCGATACAGTAGCGGCTGCACAGCAACAAGCGTTGCAACTGGCGGAACAAGTGCAATGGCAAGGGCGTTTCTACCGCCGTGATATCGGCTATCGTGCCGTAGCGCGGGAACAAGGAAAATAATTCCGCTTTTGAGCGGCGAAAATGAAAAAATTTAATCTTGGCTATGAAATTAACGACGGCAATTTTTGTAAAAAAGGCTGTATCGAAATACTAAAAAGTCTTAGACTTAGCCAGTAAGTTAGCAACTATCCAAAATGACCACCTAAAATGAGGAATAGAACAATGTTAAGACGTGATATGAATATCGCCGATTATGATCCGGTATTATGGCAGGCAATCAAAGACGAAGACCGTCGTCAAGATGAGCATATCGAGCTGATCGCTTCCGAAAACTACGCCAGCCCACGAGTGATGGAAGCGCAAGGTTCGCAGTTGACCAACAAATATGCCGAAGGCTATCCGGGCAAGCGTTATTACGGTGGTTGTGAATATGTTGATATTATCGAGCAACTGGCGATTGATCGTGCCAAAGAATTGTTTGGTGCAGATTATGCCAACGTGCAACCGCACTCTGGGTCACAAGCCAATGCCGCAGTGTATATGGCATTGTTAAATCCCGGCGATACTATTTTAGGGATGAGCTTAGCGCACGGTGGTCACCTGACCCACGGTGCAACGGTCAGCTTCTCTGGCAAAATTTATCATGCAGAGCAATACGGTATCACCGATGAAGGTTTTATCGACTACGATGCCTTGCGTGCGCAAGCGTTGGCGGTGAAACCTAAAATGATCGTTGGCGGTTTTTCGGCGTATTCGCAAGTGGTTGACTGGAAAAAAATGCGTGAAATCGCAGATGAAGTCGGCGCTTATCTGTTTGTGGATATGGCGCATGTTGCCGGTTTGATCGCCGCCGGTGTTTACCCAAGCCCGATGGAGCATGCGCATATCGTCACCACGACCACTCATAAAACCCTTGCCGGCCCACGTGGCGGCTTGATTTTGGCGAAAGGCGGCGATGAAGAGCTGTACAAAAAACTGAATAGTGCGGTATTCCCAGCAGGTCAAGGTGGTCCGTTGGTACACGTGATTGCAGCAAAAGCGGTGTGTTTTAAAGAAGCGATGGAGCCGGAATTTAAAATCTTCCAACAGCAAGTGGTAAAAAATGCGCAAGCGATGGTAGCAGTGTTCAAACAACGTGGTTTCAACATTGTTTCCAACGGCACGGAAAACCACCTGTTCTTGGTAGATTTGGTGAATAAAGGCTTGACCGGAAAAGCGGCTGATGCAGCGTTAGGACGTGCCAATATTACCGTCAACAAAAATGCGGTGCCAAACGATCCGAAAAGCCCGTTTGTAACCTCCGGTATCCGTGTTGGAACGCCGGCAATCACTCGTCGCGGCTTCAAAGAAGCGGAAGCCAAAGAGCTTGCCGATTGGATGTGCGATGTGCTGGATAACATTGAAGACGAAGCGGTTATTGAGGATATTAAACAGAAAGCGATTGCAATCTGTAAACGTTTCCCTGTTTATGCTTAGTGATTTGATGATTGATAACGATATCTGATAAGACAAAGTAAGGGCGGGTAGTCAATCCGCCCTTGCTTTTAGATCGCTGTTAAGTATTTTTGTGTGTAACCGCACTTGGCGTATTGGTGCTGGTGCGTAGCAAAACTAATCCCAGGACTGCTGAGACGCTTGAACCTAACAGAATACCAATTCGAGATAGCGTATTAATACTCTCACCGGCATTTTCAAATGCTAATCCCGACAAGAACATCGACATGGTAAAACCGATTCCGCATAGCACCGAGACCGCAAAAATATGCTTCAGATTCACTAATAGTGGTAGTTTGGCAATTTTCAGTTTGATGGCAATAAAGCAGAAACTAAACACCCCCAACGGCTTGCCGATCAACAAACCTAACATAATGCCTAACGGTAGCGCGCCACTTAAGGTGTCTAGATTAACCCCGCCTAATGGTACACCGGCATTAGCGAAGGCAAAAATCGGTAGGATAAAAAATGCCGACCAGGGGTTTAGGGCATGCTCCAGATTCTCTAGCGGGCTGCTGCCGTCTTTGGCGGTAATCGGAATAGTGAAACCGAGAATGACTCCGGCAAGCGTAGCATGCACCCCTGATTTTAGTACACAAATCCACAACACCATGCCGACAAACAGATAGGCGCACAGCGCACTGATTCGCATTCTGTTCATGATGATTAAAATAATCACGGAAAGCCCGGCGCCGAGCATCGCTTCGGTGCTCAAACCATGGGCGAAGAACAATGCGATCACGATAATTGCACCCAAGTCATCAATAATGGCTAATGCCAGTAAGAATATTTTCAGGGGTAACGGAACTCGTTTGCCGAGTAGTGCCATAATGCCCAGTG
Organism: Testudinibacter crocodili; assembly: GCF_006228025.1. Lineage (NCBI taxonomy): Bacteria > Pseudomonadati > Pseudomonadota > Gammaproteobacteria > Pasteurellales > Pasteurellaceae > Testudinibacter > Testudinibacter crocodili. Next base: position 11,449 of record NZ_VDHF01000029.1, on the reverse strand, counting down.
CAAAGGCGATATCGGTCGCCATTGGAATAGCCCAACCTTCCATCGCAATCGGATCGTTAAAATTGAAAAAAGTAAACACTAAGGCTGGGACAACCATGCCGCCCAGTGCGGCTAAGACCGGTAAAATGGCCTGTTGATAGGAGGAAAGCGAGCCTAACACAATTTCACGTTTCACCTCCAAGCCCACTAAAACGAAGAAAACAGCCATTAGCCCGTCGTTGACCCACAATAAAAACGGCTTAGCAATGCCTTGTTCACCAAATTGCACGACAACTGGCGTATTCAACAATTCGAAATAATAAGGGGATAAAAAACTGTTGGCAAAAATCAATGCCAATGCGGATGTGGCCAAGAGTGTGATCCCACCGGCAGACTCCAGCTTCAAAAATTTTCCGATAAATGAGTGCATACATATCCTTCTATAACCGATAAAACATAAGGTTATAGCATATAACAGCCCGGATAATGATTAAAGAAAAACAGAATTTTATTCACGACTTTTTTATTATAAATGTAATAAAAATGTGAATTTTATAAAATTCTTGTCACGAACAGATTGACAGGCAATAGTCTTAATGGTTATTGTCAAGTCGGCTTCATTTCGTGTTGTGGTGTAAAATATTGAATGGTTAAGAGCGGTTTTACGGTTATTTTTGGGTAAATTTTATCTTATCGATAAGGGGAAAATTATGAAAAAAATGAAAGCATCATTTATGCTTGTCGCAACGGCAGCATTGGGATTATTGTTGAGTGCCTGTGGTGAGAAACCAGCATCATCTGCAACAGAAACCAATGGCGTACAGAGTAAATTTATCACGATTGCAACCGGTGGGGCATCAGGTCCTTATAATATTATCGCCACCACGTTGGCGGAAGTTTATAGCAAAGATTTAAATACCAACTCCAAAACGCAAACGACGGGGGCTTCAGTTGAAAACATCAATTTGCTGAATCAGAAAAAAGTGGAAATGGCATTTCTGATGAGCGATGTACTCAGTGATGCGGTGAACGGCGTTGGTAATTTTCCGAATAAAATCGAAAATGTCAGCCAAATAGCCGCACTTTACCCGAACTATGTGCAGATTGTCACCTCAAAACGCACAGGAATTGAAACCATCAGCGACTTGAAAGGAAAACGTGTCGCAACCGGGGCGCAGAATTCCGGAGTGGAAGTCAATGCGCGGAACTTGTTGGAAGGATTTGGTATTACTTACAATGATATCACCGTGGATTACCTAGGTTATGCCGAAGCGGCGGATGCTTTGAAATCCGGTAAGATTGATGCGGCATTCTTGACCAGCGGTTTGCCAAATTCTTCCTTGATGGAATTGCAACAAGGTTTTGATCTGCAAATTGTTAGCATTCCTGCAGACGGCTTGGCTGAAGTGATCAAAACCAAACCGTATTTTAATGCGATGGAGATCCCGGCAGGGACTTATGGCAATACCGATCCGATTGCGACTGCAGCGATTAAAAATGCGTTGGCGGTACGCTCTGATTTGAGCGAAGATGATGTATATAAATTAACCAAAACGTTTTTTGAAAGTCTGCCACAATTGCAAACCGCACATCAGGCAGCAAAAGACATCAATTTGCAAAGTGCACAACAAGGCTTGGTCGCACCACTGCATCCGGGGGCGAAAAAGTACTATGATGAAGTTAATGCCAAATAGACACTAATGCACCTCTTAATCACAGGCAAAGGCGCAAAGATTATACTGTTGATCGTGACCGCACTTGCCTGTTTTTTGCCGTTAAAAAAAGTGTTTTGGGTAAGTGCTGCTGAGCGGCAATGTTATTTGGACAGTGCGGATTTTGAATTGCGGTGGCGTCACTCGGTGGAGCATCAATGGTGGCGTGAACACTATCGGCGCGATGGCAGTAGCATTCTACTTGATCAAAGCTTATTCCAAACCTTTGGTGCCGGTACCCCGTCACAGGGAGAGCTGCTGCCGACAACGCATGACTATATCGGCTATCGGCAGCATATTTATTTGCATGAAATTAATTGGGTGGTCTCTAACAATATGCAGGGCAGCCTAAGTACGCAACGATACAATATAGCATTATATCAATTAGTTCCGGATTACACGGTGGTTCGGATAGCACCTTCTCGGATGGCATTGATTGATTTTTTATGGGGGACGTCGTGTTATGACTGGGCAAGTTAGCCAAAATGCGGCTACATTAGGTAGCAAAGAGCAGCAGATTTTAGAGAAATATGATCGTGAGTCGGTGACCCGACAGTTAAAGTGCGGTTGGAGTAAGCAATTGATCAGCCTGCTGGCAGTTTTTTATTCTTTATTTCACCTTTATATCACCTTTTATCCGATGCCAACGCTGCTACAGCGAGCGATTCACGTTGCGGTCGGTTGTGCGCTGATTTTTTTGATTTATCCGGCAGGCAAAAGCAGCCGTCGTGATCAAGTGGCGTGGTATGAATGGCTGTGGGTTGTTGCGGCACTAGCTGGTGCCGGATATTTAATGTATCAATATCAAGCGATTATGACGGTGCGTGGCGGTATTCCTAGTACGGAAGACATTATTTTTGCCATTTTGACCGTGATTGTGGTGCTGGAAGCAGCACGGCGGATCACCGGCTGGGTGTTGGTGATTTTTGCGTTGATTTTTCTGCTTTACCCGTTCATCAGCTCAATGGATTTTATGCCGGATCGGCTACTGACCCGCTATTATGATATCGGTGATATTTTTGGTCAGCTTTATCTGAAAACCGAAGGAATTTACTCTTCGGCTACCGGTGCTTCGGTGACGTTTATCTTCCTGTTTATCCTATTTGGGGCGTTTTTGGGCAAATCAGGTATGGGGCAATTGTTTAATGATTTAGCGCTGGCGATTGCCGGTGATAAGCAGGGCGGACCGGCAAAAGTAGCAGTGATTTCCAGCGGTTTTATGGGCAGTATCAACGGTGCTGCGGTGGCGAATGTGGTCAGTACCGGGGCGTTTACGATCCCACTGATGAAAAAGATTGGCTATCACAAAAATTTTGCCGGGGCGGTTGAAGCCAGTGCTTCGGTCGGCGGACAAATCTTACCGCCGATTATGGGGGCGAGTGCGTTTATTATGGCAGAAACCACGGGTGTCAGCTACGGTACAATTGCGTTAGCTGCTCTGTTTCCAGCGTTGCTGTATTATATCGGGGTGATTGCTCAAGTGCATTTTCGTGCCGGAAAACGTAATTTAAAAGGGCTTTCCAAAGATCAATTACCACAGCTGAAAGCCGTGATGAAAGCACGCGGGCATATGCTGCTGCCGATTTTTGCCCTAGTCTATTTCCTGATTCAATCGGTACCCATCGGTTATGCAGCGACCTATACTATCGGCATCACGGTATTAGTCAGCCAATTGCGCCAAGAGACCCGAATGGGGCTGAAAGATATTTGGGCGGCATTGGAAGACGGTGCAAAACAGGCACTGCCGGTGATGGCGGCTTGTGCGGTGGTCGGAATCGTGATCGGCGTGGTCAATCTGACCAGTTTCGGCACGGTGATGACCTCCTCGATTGTGACCTTAGGGGCTGGCTCATTATTACTGACCTTGATTTTAACCATGCTGGCATCGATGGTGTTAGGCATGGGGTTGCCGTCGATTCCGGCATATATCATCACCGCCACTATGGCGGCGCCAGCATTGGCAGTGTTTGATGTGCCGGTATTGGTGGCGCACATGTTTGTGTTCTATTTTGGTATTTTCGCCAATATTACCCCACCGGTTGCGCTAGCCGCCTTTGCCGGTGCCGGGATTGCCGGCGGCGACCCGATGAAAACCGGTTGGCAGTCGTTGCGTTTGGCATTGGCGGGATTTATTGTGCCGTTTATGTTTGTGTATAACCCGAATATGCTGATGATCGATGTCACCGATGTTGCTGTAACCGCTCGCACTTTCCCGCTACCGGATATTTGGGTGATTGTCAGTGTAGTAGCGACTGGCATCATTGGGGTGCTGGGCTTATCGGCCGCAGTCGAAGGTTATTTCAAAAACCCGATCGTAAGCTGGCAGCGGATAATTCTGGCTGCGGGATCTCTAATGTTGATCGTACCGGAGCCTATCACCGATTTAATCGGGGTGGTGATCGTCGGTTTTATGGTGTGGTTGAATTACCGCAGTATTCAACAACAGTCATCATAAGATTGCGCCACTGACTATTTTCAGCACAAGTGCGGTTTGGCAGACCGCACTTTTGTTTTTACCAGTTATTTTTCTACTGCTTTTTTTCTTATTTCACGGCATAATTCCGATATGATTTTGTTTTAAGGAAATTTATGCAAAAAGGTCATCTTTATATTGTATCGGCGCCAAGTGGGGCGGGAAAGTCGTCGCTGATTTCAGCATTGCTGCAACAACTTCCTCCCGGCAAAGCACGGGTTTCGGTGTCGCATACCACCCGCCAACCACGCCCCGGTGAGCAGCATGGCACACATTATTATTTTAGTGGTATGGACGAATTTGAAAACTTGATTGCACAAGGGCTGTTTTTGGAATACGCCAATGTGTTCGGCAATTACTACGGCACATCGATTCCGATGATCGAGCAAAATTTAGCACAGGGTATTGATGTATTTTTAGACATTGACTGGCAAGGCGCACAGCAAGTGCGGTCAAAAATGCCGAACTGTAAAAGCATTTTTATTTTGCCGCCGTCTTTGCAAGAGCTGGAACGACGCTTGGTCGGGCGCGGACAGGATTCTGCTGCAGTGATTGCCAAGCGTATGGCGAAGGCGATCAGCGAGATGGAACATTATCACGAGTATGATTACTTGATTATTAATGATAATTTTGAGGATTCCGTCGAAGAGATCAAGGCAATTTTGCTGGCGGAAAAGGTCAGCCTGAAAGCGCAGCAGCAAAATCACCAATTATTAATTCAGCAATTACTGGCGAAATCATAGCAGCTTTAGTATCATATAACGTTTTTAACAATAAATTCGCCCGGCAACTATTCAGGGCATTCGATCAGTGGAGAAAGAATTATGGCACGAGTGACAGTGCAAGATGCAGTAGAAAAAATCGGTAACCGTTTTGATTTGATTTTGACGGCTTCCCGTCGTGCAAGACAATTACAGTCTAATGTGCGTGAGCCGTTGGTTGAGCCTGAAAATGATAAGCCGACCGTGATTGCCTTGCGAGAAATCGAAAAAGGCTTGATCAATAATGAGATTATGGACAAACAAGATCGTTTTGAACAATTGGAACAAGAAACAGCTGAAATCCATGCGGTTTCGCTCCTGTCTGATTCCACGCCAACCGCACTTTAAGAGAGTTTGTTGCAGTTTGTTAATCCTTAATTAACGGGCAGGTGTCATTTGTATCTATTCGAAAGCTTAAATCGCATCATTGAAGGCTATTTGCCGCCGGAACAGATTGAGTTGGTCAAGCAGGCATATGTTGTTGCCCGTGATGCCCACGAGGGCGTGACTCGCTCCAGCGGCGAGCCGTATATTACCCACCCTGTGGCGGTGGCGTCGATTATCGCCGAGATGAAATTGGATCATGAAGCGGTGATGGCGGCGTTGCTGCATGATGTGATCGAAGATACGCCTTACACCGAAGAACAACTGACCCAATCATTTGGGCGTAGTGTGGCGGAGATCGTCGAAGGCGTTTCGAAGCTGGATAAACTGAAATTCAGAACCCGCAAAGAAGCCGAAACCGAAAATTTCCGCAAAATGATCTTGGCGATGACTAAAGATATTCGGGTAGTATTGATCAAACTCGCCGACCGCACTCACAATATGCGAACGTTGGGATCATTGCGTCCCGATAAGCGGCGCCGTATCGCCAAAGAGACCTTGGAAATCTACAGTCCGCTGGCACATCGCTTGGGGATCGAACACATTAAAAACGAATTGGAAGATCTCGGCTTTGAGGCATTGCATCCCAATCGTTATCAAGTGCTGCAAAAAGTGATCCAAGCTGCGCGTGGCAACCGCAAAGAGATGATTCAGCGAATCGCGGACGAAATCAAAGGACGCTTGGACGATGTCGGTATTCAGGCGCGGGTGTTTGGACGTGAGAAACATCTGTATTCGATCTACCAGAAAATGCGCTTAAAAGAGCAGCGTTTTCACTCGATTATGGATATTTATGCCTTTCGATCGATCGTACATGACGTGGACACCTGCTACCGTGTGCTTGGGCAGATGCACGGTTTGTATAAACCGCGCCCGGGGCGGGTGAAAGACTATATTGCCATTCCGAAAGCCAATGGTTACCAATCGCTGCACACCTCAATGATTGGACCGCACGGCGTGCCGGTCGAAGTGCAGATTCGTACTGAAGATATGGATCAAATGGCGGAAATGGGGGTAGCGGCACACTGGGCATATAAACAAGGTAGCGAAGTTAAAAATACCACCGCGCAAATCCGCGCCCAGCGTTGGCTACAAAGTTTGATTGAATTGCAGCAAAGTTCCGGTAACTCGTTGGAATTTATCGAAAGCGTAAAATCCGATATGTTCCCAGACGAGATTTATGTGTTTACGCCGAAAGGACGGATCGTCGAACTGCCGACTGGAGCAACTGCGATTGATTTTGCCTATGCGGTGCATTCCGATATCGGGCAAACCTGCATTGGTGCCCGAGTTGATCGCGTGCCGTATCCGCTGTCGCAACCATTGGAAAGTGGGCAAACGGTGGAAGTGATCACCGCACCATCCGCTCGTCCAAGTGCGGGTTGGTTGAATTTTGTGGTCACCGCCAAAGCACGTTCTAAAATCCGCCAGACCTTAAAAAGCTTGCGCCGTGACGAGTCGGTAGTGCTGGGCAAACGCCAGTTAATCCATTCACTTTCGCCATATAAATTAGATGATATCGATCAGCTGCGGCTGCAGCGCATGCTGGCGGAAATGAAGCTGGATACGTTTGATGATTTATTAGCGGAAATCGGTCTGGGTAATCATATGAGTGCGGTAATTGCACATGCGCTACTCGGCGAAAAAATTGCGATTGATACCGACGGTATTCCGAATAATCAACGTGATTCGAATAACTTGGTAATTAAAGGGGCAGAAGGTCTGTTGACCAGCTGCGCCAAATGTTGCCATCCGGTGCCGGGTGATCCGATTATTGCTTTTGTCAGCCCTGGCAAAGGATTGGTGGTACACCACGCGTCCTGCTCTAATATCGTGCGTGAGAGCCAAAACCAACCGGAACATTTTACCTCGGTCGAGTGGGAAAAAAGTGAAAATACGGCAGAATTTGATGCGGAATTGCGGATTGAAGTGGTTAATAAGCAAGGTATTCTGGCCAATTTGACGTCGGCAATCGCCACCACTGGCAGCAATATCAAAAGTATTGTCACAGAAGAGCGTGAAGGGCGCGTCTATTTTGTTACACTGCTGATTGCAACGCACAACCTTACACAGCTTAACAGTATCATCAAAAAACTCAGCTCGGTTTCTGGTGTGATTGAGATCGTTCGCAATATCAACGAGTAAGGCTGCATAATATGAAAGAGCAACTGCTGGACGCTATTCCGCTTACCGCACTTGCCGGTGTCGGAGCAGCGGTTGCCGCCAAATTGGCGAAGATCAATATTAATAACGTACAAGATCTGCTGTTTCATCTTCCCAGCCGCTATGAAGACCGTACTCGGATGACGCCGCTGAGCGACATTCGCCCCGAAAGCTACGCCACCATTGAAGGCGTGGTGCAGAGCTGTGAGGTGACTTTCGGCAAACGTCCGATTTTAACTATTACCCTATCGGACGGCTGCAGTAAAATCGGGTTACGCTTTTTTAATTTTAACGCTGGTATGAAAAACAGCCTGCAAAATGGCGTTCGGGTCAAAGCCTTCGGCGAAATTAAACGCGGGCGTTTTATGGCGGAAATGCATCATCCGCAATATCAAATTATTCGTAATGATCAGCCGTTGCAGTTGGAAGAAAATCTGACCCCGATTTACCCGACTACGGAAGGGCTGCGTCAGACCGCACTTCGCAATTTAACCGACCAGGCGTTAAAATTGTTGCAGAGCACGCCGGTCAACGAATTATTACCATTGCCATACAATCCGCATAAAATCAACCTGAAAGAGGCATTGATTTTTCTGCATCGACCACCGCCGACAATCTCTTCCGAGCAACTGCAACAGGGCAACCATCCGGCACAATTACGGCTGATCTATGAAGAACTGCTGGCACATAATCTGGCGATACAAAAAAGCCGCATCGAAACCCGTCGTTTAACGGCGCTCAGCCTGCATCAAAAAGCGACTTTGTTGCAAGATTTTTTAGCGCAGCTGCCGTTTAGTCCGACCACGGCACAACAACGGGTGAGTGCCGAAATTGAGCAAGATTTAAGGCAACATGAACCGATGATGCGCTTGGTGCAGGGCGATGTTGGATCCGGCAAAACGCTGGTTGCGGCACTGGCGGCGCTGGTGGCAATCGGCAATCAGAAACAGGTTGCACTGATGGCGCCGACCGAAATTCTGGCAGAACAGCATGCGCAAAATTTCCGCCGTTGGTTTGAACCTTTGGGAATTGAGGTCGGCTGGCTGGCGGGCAAAGTCAAAGGCAAAGCGCGGCAAACGGAGCTGGAGCGGATAAAGTGCGGTCAGGTAAAAATGATTGTCGGTACCCATGCATTGTTTCAGGAAGAGGTTGAATTTCATGATTTGGCTCTGGTGATTATTGACGAACAGCACCGTTTTGGGGTACATCAACGTCTAATGTTGCGTGAAAAAGGGTTGAAAAACGGTTACTATCCACACCAATTAATTATGACCGCAACGCCAATTCCCAGAACCTTGGCGATGACGGTTTATGCAGATTTGGATACTTCGATTATTGATGAATTGCCGCCGGGACGGACCCCAATCCAAACGATTGTGGTATCGGAAGAACGACGTGATGAAATTGTGCGTCGTATCGATCAGGCATGTCATAATGAAAATCGTCAGGCATATTGGGTGTGTACCCTGATTGAAGAGTCGGAAGTGTTGGAAGCACAGGCGGCGGAAGCGATCATGCAGGATCTACAGCGGGCGCTACCGCACTTAGCCATCGGCTTGGTACACGGACGAATGAAACCACAAGAAAAACAGCAAATTATGCAACAGTTTAAAGACGGAGAGCTGAATTTGTTGGTGGCAACTACGGTGATTGAAGTCGGAGTGGATGTCCCCAATGCCAGCTTAATGATTATTGAAAATGCCGAACGCTTAGGATTGTCGCAACTGCACCAACTGCGTGGACGGGTTGGGCGTGGCAATATCGACTCTTACTGTGTGCTGATGTATAAACCGCCGCTCGGCAAGGTTTCGCGTCAGCGTTTGCAAGTATTGCGTGACAGTCAGGACGGATTTGTAATTGCCGAAAAAGATTTGCAGATTCGTGGACCGGGCGAAGTGCTAGGCACGAAACAGACCGGAATTGCCGAATTTAAAATTGCCAGCCTGATGCGTGATCGTAAACTGATCCCGTTGGTGCAACATAATGCACGTAAAATTATTGAAGAATATCCGAGCTGTGTCGATGGCTTGATTAAGCGCTGGCTAGATCAACGGACGATGTATGGCAATGCTTGATTTGGTGCAACAATACCGCACTTTAATTCAAAGTGCGGTCTGGCAAGATGAAGCAGTGATCGTACCATTAACCATTGCCGAACAGGAGTGGCTGTTGTGTTCTGATTCGCTGACAGCAAAGCTGAAAGCAAAGTGTCAGCAATTTGAGGTCGAATTGTTATCTCAAAACTGGCAGCAAGATTTAGCAAAAAGTGAAAGTGCGGTTTTGCCGGCAGATCAATCATATTTAATTCGTGAAGTGTTTTTGCATGGTGATCGGCAACGTTGGGTGTTCGCCCGCACTGTGATCCCGCAGCAGCTTTGCCGCCAATTTCCGCAATTAATACAATTGGGAGCAAAGCCGTTAGGTGAATTTCTGTTCGAGCAACAGCTCGGGCGTAGCGGATTACAATGGAGCAAAAGCAAAAATTTATCCGCCAGGCGCTCTTTGTTTTACGTCCAAACCGGTGGTGAAACCAATATTGCTAAGCCAGCATTGGGATTGTTGGTGACAGAGCTGTTTTTACAGGATTTTGGTTATTTATATGAATGAAGCAACAAAATTACCCACTATTTTAGTATTTGATTCTGGTGTCGGCGGACTGACGGTTTACCATGAAATCAAGCAATTACTGCCGAATAACCACTATTTTTATTGTTTGGATAATGCATTTTTTCCGTACTCAGAAAAAACCGAACAGCAGATTATTGACCGCACTTTGTTGATTTGTCGCAAATTGGTTGAACAATACCCGATAGATTTGGTGGTGATTGCTTGCAACACAGCGAGTACCGTGGTGCTGCCGACATTACGCCAACATTTGCCGCCACATATCAGTATTGTCGGCACCGTACCGGCAATAAAACCGGCAGCAAAAATTTCACAAACTAAACATATCGGGCTGTTGGCAACTAAAGGTACGGTGAAACGCGCTTATACCGAAGCGTTGATCAAGGCTTATGCCACAGATTGCCAAGTGGAAAAAATAGGTACTACCGAATTGGTGGAGTTGGCTGAAAACAAATTGCGCGGTGATTCGGTGGATTTGGGTAAATTGCGTAATATCATCAAACCATGGATTGAACTGAAACAGTTGGATACGGTGATTTGGGGCTGTACACATTTCCCCCTACTAGAAAATGAACTGAAACTTTGTTTACCACATGTAAAATATTTTGTTGATTCGGGGAAAGCAGTTGCGAAGCGGGTCACATTTTTGCTGGAAGAAAAAGCCTATACTACAACAGCAACAGCAGAAGTGAACGATAATCTACAAAATCTTATTTTTGCAACCGCAACCATCGAAAATATTTTCGGATTTAATAACATGATGCAACGTTACGGTTTCAGTGAACTAAAATATCTTGACTAAATGCTGGTATATAAAAAGCGCTAAAATAGCGAATAAAATAAACAGTTTGTTCAATTAGTTACCAGATGAACTACTTTTTTTTAAAAAGATCCCTTTTTTGGAAAAAAGATCTTGCGAAAAAATATAAGCCCCCTATAATGCGCACCCACTGACGACGACAATGTGAATACATGGCTTAAGTCAGAAAATTTTAGCAAAAAGTTTGCAAAAACTGCTTGACGAAAAATAAGGATTCGGTAGAATATCAAACCTTTCCGCTTTTCAAAATGGAAGGTTGGAAATCTGTTCTTTAACAATATATCAGACAATCTGTGTGGGCACTTGTGCAAGACATTGGTAAAGTCTTACTGTTATTCAGTGGGACGAAAAAAATAACTAAAGTCTTAATGAGTGCTGATAGTAAATTCATAATGAAACTTTTTGGAGTTTCAAACTTATAGTCAGAGATTCATTGAGCGATTGAACTTGAATTGAAGAGTTTGATCATGGCTCAGATTGAACGCTGGCGGCAGGCTTAACACATGCAAGTCGAGCGGTAACGGGGAGTAGC
>NZ_VDHF01000028.1:0-592 GCF_006228025.1 Testudinibacter crocodili | reverse complement strand
GAAATTGGCAGTAATTGCAATATCGGCGCCGGGGTGATCACCTGCAACTATGACGGCGTGAATAAATTCAAAACCATTATCGGTGATAATGTGTTTGTCGGTTCCGATAGCCAATTGGTGGCACCGGTCAAGATTGCCGATGGCGCCACCATCGGTGCCGGCGCAACGATTACCAAAGATGTCGCCGACAACGAGCTGGTGATTAGCCGTGTGCCACAGCGCCATATTGCCAACTGGCAGCGCCCTACCAAGAAAAAATAACGCGCTTTTTCCCTGCCGTAAAAGCTGCAAACCGCACTTTTACGGCATAAAATATCCCCACGTTTGTGGCAAAAGTGTGATCTTCCTTGAAATTCCGGTAACAAAATTGAATTTAATATTGCTTTTATAAATGGAGCGAATATATCATTCGGATATAAGGAATGATAATTACCTTTCAGTGTTGGTTGAATTATCGCCAAGTCCTAACCTAAGTGAGAGTATGAAAGCGATAAAAACCCTGTTATCCCGTCTTATATTCGGTCTATATCTGACAACGGCAGTTGCTGTGTCAGCAGCGTACCCAGATTTGCCGCAGCCGATTAAGCAAGGT
>NZ_VDHF01000027.1:0-534 GCF_006228025.1 Testudinibacter crocodili | reverse complement strand
GCAGCCGATTAAGCAAGGTGGCGGTGCGTTGATTGGCGATATGATGTATATCGGTTTGGGTACCGCAGGTAACAAATTTTATCGGTTGTCGTTGCAAACAACAGAGAGTAAGGCAAAGTGGCAACCGATTGCTGATTTCCCAGCTGGTGATCGAATACAGCCAATTGTTGCGGTGCTGGATCAACAGTTGTATGTTTTTGGTGGACAGCAAACCAATGAACAGGGCGTTCGCCAGTTTGTTAATGATGTGCACCGTTATGATCCGCAGCAAGATCGCTGGGTCAGGCTGAATACAGAAGCACCACGTGGCTTGGCGGGTGGCGCAGCGGTCAGTTATCACGATAAAATCTATTTGTTGGGGGGAGCTAATTTATCGTTGTTAAACGCTTATTGGCAAGATTCTGCCGCAGCAGAAGATACTATACAGCGCCAAGCGGTTGATCAGGTGTTTTTCCAAAAACGACCGCAAGACTATTTTTTTACCAACGAATTCCTGAGTTATACCCCGTACAATAACCAATGGCACAATGAAGG
>NZ_VDHF01000026.1:0-38604 GCF_006228025.1 Testudinibacter crocodili | reverse complement strand
TTGTCTACTATGCCTAAAATTAGGCTGTCGGCTGGTTAGCGGCTCGGCTGGGCATCCTCCACCGGTGCCGGAGCGCTGTCTTGCTGTAACTCTAATACATCCCAGATACTCGGTTGTTTTTCAACCGCACTTTCAACGTCACTTGGTGCAGCATCCTGCAGTGAGGTTGCCGCAGCCGCGCCGCTCGGAACGACTACTGGGGCAGTGCAGAAATTCTGGTTTTTATCTGTCCACACTGGAATCGTACGTGCGCTGTTGCAATTCCAACTGCCGTAATCGTTAATGCCAACCCACTGTAGATTATCGGATTTAGGTAAATTTAATACCGTTGGCGGCATCAAACTGAGGTATTCACGATATACGCTGAGTGCGCCACTGGCACCGGTCAAGCCGGTTTTGCCGTTGTTGTCACGTCCCAACCAAACCGTGGTGACATTTTCACCGTCAATACCGACAAACCAAGTATCACGCGCCTCGTTGGTGGTGCCTGTTTTGCCGGCTAAACGGTATTGGGCAAAATTTTGTTGCAAACTGCGTCCGGTGCCACGTTCTACGGCTTGTTGCATTGCATACAACGTTTGAATCGCAGCCTCCTCCGCAACCACTTGTTGCGGCTCGAATGCCCGCTGATAAATCACTTCGCCGTTGCGTTGATACACACTTTCAATCGCAGAAAGTGGAATTTTTTTGCCTTCATTGGCGATGACTTGATACAGTTTAGTCACGTCATAAGGCGAAATCGAATAAGAACCTAGCAACATCGCAGGCACTTTTGGAATTTTAATTTGATCCCAACCCATCGCCTGCTGCACATCGATCACTTTATCCAAGCCCACTTTCATACCGATGTTGACCGTCGGCACATTTAGCGAACGTACCAATGCATCTAACAACATCACCGAACCACCAAATTTATTATCATAGTTGCGTGGTTGCCAGTCGGCACTGCCTTTGATTTTAATCGTTAAAGGGCGGTTTTCAATCGGGGTATTCAGCCGAAAATTTTGTGGTTCTGATAAGGCGGCAAGATAGACCGGCGGTTTCACCAACGAGCCGATTTGACGCTGTGAACGTAATGCACGGTTGAAACCGGCATATTGGGTTTGTACGCCGCCAACCATTGCCAACACGGCGCCGTTGCGATAATCCGCAACGACCATTGCTGATTCCAAATCGGCAATTTTTTGTTTCACTTTTAATTGTTGCACCGCGTTGATCAAGGCGCGCTCAGCAGCACGCTGTTTCTGGCTGTTTAAGGTAGTGAAAATGCGTGCGCCGGACAGATTATTGGCTTTCGCTTCGCTCAATTGCTGTTGCAGATCTTGTTGTAACAACTGCATAAATGCCGGTTGCGATTTGTTAATTGAGCCGCGAGCCTGCACTCCAAGCGGACGAGCACTGAGTAGATCATACAATTTTTGATCGATGATTGTGTGTTCCAACATGGTTTTCAGCACCACATTGCGCCGTTGTAAAGCGTTATTTGGGTTGCGCCACGGGTTATACAGCGACGGACCTTTCACCATACCGACCAATAACGCAATTTGGTCGAGGCTGATTTCTTGCACCGGACGTCCGAAAAAGAACTGGCTTGCCAAGGCGAAGCCGTGAATTTGGGTGTCGCCGTCTTGTGCCAGATAGACTTCGTTCAGATAGGTTTCCAAAATTCGGTTTTTATCATAACGAGCATCCATCAGCACTGCCATTAACGCCTCATTCACTTTACGCGTTAGGCTGCGTTCATTGCTTAAAAACAGATTTTTCACCAATTGTTGGGTCAAGGTGCTGCCACCTTGCACTGTTTGTCCGGCTTGAATATTGGTGATCAAGGCGCGGCTAATCCCCAACAGACTTACGCCATCATGTTGATAAAAACGGCGATCTTCCACCAACAACAGGGTATCGATTAATAAGCGCGGGTATTGATGCAGTGGTGTTGCGAGGCGATCTTCGTTGTTAGATTGCAACATTGCGATCAACTTGGGGTCAAAACGAAATTCATCAACGGTACGGCGATTGACCAAGTCTTCGATAACGTTCAATTTATTTTGATTAAAACGCAGCCGCAATACACGCTGTGGCTCGGCACCGTCCGGGAACGGAAAAGCACGGCGGATTAACACAATGCTGCCGTTTTCCAGTTTGAAATCGCCCGGTGTGCCTAATAAGTTGGTTTGGCGGTAGCCGTTGTCCAGTAATAGGCTTGTGATTTGATTCAGCGAATCACTGTCGGAGCGGCGCACACTTTGAATATTACCGTAAACTTCTGCCGGCAGTTGCCACAATTTGCCGTCCATTTTGGAACGAATTTGTCCGTCCAAATAGATCAAGTAAAACGCCATACAGCAAAGTGCGGTAAAACCGACTTTCAGCCCGAACATCAGGCAGTTGCGGCGGTTAAAACTTTTCGGTGCTGACGCCGATTTTGATTTGTTTTTTTTAGCAGCGGTTGAATTTGGCATTGTCTTTTTTGCGGCAGTCATGCGTTTCGGTTTGTTGTGTGTAAATGAGCGCAAATTGTACCATAGCCGACAGCCAAAACCGTAACAATAATCTAGGATCTATATAAACAAACATCACCAGACCCTACATTTAACTCTTGTTTTTAATGCAATCGTGCAAGGCGTCGGCAAGCTTGTCGAAGCGGAATTCAAACCCGGCTTTGATTAAACGGCAAGGCAAAATATTTTGGCTGTCCAACAGCAACTGCGCCCGTTCACCGAACACCAGTTTGAGCATAAACGCCGGCACAAAGGCAAAGTGCGGTCGGTGCAAGGTGTTAGCCAAAGTGCGGTTAAACTCACGGTTGCGCACCGGATTCGGGCTACACAGGTTAAAGGCGCCTTGGCAAGTCGGGTGATTAAGCAGAAATTCAATTGCCGCCACCATATCTTGGCGGTGGATCCATGCCCAATACTGTTTGCCGGAACCCAGCTTGCCGCCTAAACCGTACTTATACAGCGGCAGCATTTTTGCCAATGCACCGCCGTGTGTTGACAGCACATTGGCAGTGCGCAGCAGGCAGGTACGGCTGTTGGCTTGCAGCGCTGCTTGTTCCCATTGATAACAGAGTTGCGCCGGAAATTGATCGCCTTTCGGATTGTCCTCGCTGACCGCACTTTCGCCATTATCACCGTAATAGCCGACGGCGGAACCGGAGATAAAGCTGTGTGGTGGCGTTTTGCCGGCATTAATTAGCTCCACTAAACGCTCGGTGATTTTGATGCGGCTGTCGATCAGCTGTTTTTTCTGCTCATCGTGCCATGCCTTGTCAAAAATCGGCTCGCCGGCGAGGTTGATCACTGCATTATATTGATCGAAACTGGAATAGCTGTTCAGGGTCGGTACAAATTCCAGATCCAAATCGGGAAATTTGCTGCGTGCTTGTGCAGGATTGCGGCTTAAAAGGGTCAGTTGATGCCCTTGCGATAGCAAGGAGCGAGTGAGAACCTGTCCGATAAGACCCGTGCCGCCGGTGATAAAGATTTTCATATCCACTCCTCAAAATAAACGTTACTGAATACCGTTTTAGGCAATTAGACAGCAAAAAGCAAGCGGCAAAGGGCAAAAATTAAAGCGAGGTCTCAAATAAATATTGAATATTCGACATTAAACGGGTGATTTCGGTGTTACGGGTTGGCGTGATGAACACCGTGTCGTCACCGGCGATCGTGCCTAAAATACCTTCGTTTTTCCCCATTGAATCCAGCAGACGAGCAATTAATTGAGCGCCACCTGGGCTGGTGCGAATCACAATCACCGCCGCATTGTAATCAATATCCAGCACCAAATTTTTCAACGGGCTACTGGTATGCGGCAAACTGAGTTCCGGCGGCAGGCAATAAACGGTTTGCATTTTGGAATTACGAATCCGAACTGCGCCAAATTTCGCTAACATACGCGATATTTTCGATTGATTGACTTGGCTAAAGCCTTGTTGTTGCAATGCCTCAACAATTTCGCTCTGAGAGGCATACTTTTCTTCGGCAAGCAACGAGCGAAAAGCATTGCTTAAAGAATCCGGTTTGTTATCTATGTTCATAAAATTATGGTTATCATATTATGGTTATCATAGTTGTGCTAAGTCATTACTATGCAAAAAAATTGCATAAATATTGCATATTATTCTCACAAAAAGCAATCAAAATTTCCAATAGCGTCGATCTCGCTGTCGGTTTTGTGAGCGGTGAAGGCACACAGAGGAAAATGCAGGGTGTTATTTTTAACAAAAGTATGCTCAAGCTCTCAATATTGAACTTATCTATTTGAATTACCAATTCAAACACCTTACACTTAACGGCAGTTTAATTCATTTTTTATTGATTAATTTCTAAGGAGTTTCTGAATGAAAGTAGCAGTTTTGGGCGCCGCAGGCGGTATCGGTCAAGCACTGGCATTATTGCTTAAATTACAATGTCCGGCAGGAACAGAACTTTCCCTTTATGATATTGCACCGGTCACGCCGGGTGTTGCAAAAGATATCAGCCACATTCCAACGGCGGTTAAAGCATCGGGTTTTGCCGGAGAAGATCCGACTCCGGCACTGGTTGGGGCGGATTTGGTGTTGATCTCTGCTGGGGTAGCGAGAAAACCGGGTATGGATCGTTCTGATTTATTCAATATTAACGCTAGCATTATTCGTAATTTGGTGGAAAAAGTGGCTGCAACTTGCCCGAAAGCGTGTATCGGCATCATCACTAATCCGGTCAATACCACGGTGGCGATTGCAGCAGAAGTGCTGAAAAAAGCCGGTGTTTACGACAAAAACAAACTGTTTGGTGTCACCACATTAGATGTGATCCGCTCTGAAACCTTTGTTGCTGAATTGAAAAATGTTGCGTTAGATAAGGTGAAAGTGCCGGTGATCGGCGGACATTCCGGCGTGACGATTCTGCCATTGCTGTCACAAGTGGCTGGTGTGAGCTGGACTGATGAAGAAGTGGCAAGCCTGACTAAGCGCATTCAAAATGCCGGCACTGAGGTGGTGGAAGCCAAAGCCGGTGGCGGATCAGCAACGTTGTCAATGGCACAAGCGGCGGCACGTTTCGGTATTTCTGTACTGAAAGGATTGAGTGGCGAAATTGCGGTTGAGTACAGCTACGTTGAAGGCGACGGCAAATATGCCCGTTTCTTCGCTGAGCCGGTGCGTTTAGGCAAAAACGGGGTGGAAGAAATTCTACCAATCGGTACCCTGAGTGCATTTGAACAACAAGCGATTGAAGACATGCTGCCGACCTTGAAAGCCGATATCGAATTGGGCGAGAAATTTGTGAATAACTAAGTTCGATTCGTGATGTTATGAAGAGAAGCCGCTACTACCGTTAGCGGCTTTTTGCTATGTGATTTGTAATATGAAACGGAGGATTTATGCAGGGAGAATGTTTGTGTGGTGCGGTTAAATTACAAATTGAAACAAATCACCATGTAGCAGCTTGTCATTGCTCTATGTGCCGACAATGGGCGGGCAGTGCTTTTTTTGCACTAGAGACTCATGAAAAACCACGCATTAATGGCTTTGAAAATATTACGCACTATCACTCTTCTGAATGGGCGGAGCGGGCATTTTGCCAAAAGTGCGGTACCCATCTGTATTATCATCTATTAGATTCATCAATGTATGAAATTTCGGCTGGTTTATTTCAGCATGAAAAAAATCTTAAATTAACCTTGCAAATTTTTACCGATAAGAAAGCGGAGTATTGCGATTTAGCGACGAAAACGGAGATGCTAACAGAACAGCAAGTCTTAGAAAAATTTGGCAGCAATTCGCTATGACTGAAAAAAGTTGAACGCTTTAATTGAATTCGTTCGTGGTGGTAATAAGTAATATATTCATGCACCACTTGCTCCATTTCATCGACTGATTCTTAAAAGATTGGTTATATTTAATCATAAAAATCTGCGCCTTAATCAGCCGGTTTTGGAGCCCGGCTTTTGGGGGCAGATCAGATTCATCTTTGTTGTGATGGGTAATAGCTTTAGCCAATGGTTGCGGCTTTCATGTTGCGCACAAATTCTGCTAACAGACGTAGCATTTCCGCTTGGTTATCCAAATTATTTTCAATAATTTTGACAATCGCCGAGCCGGAAATCGCCCCGGCAGCGCCACTGTTTAACGCATCGATTACCTGTTGCGGCTGGGCGATGCCGAAGCCTTGTAAAATTGGCGCTGCATTGTGCGTTTTCAGTTGTTTAATCAAATGATCTAAATTTGCTGCGTGGCTTTGATTTTCGGCGCTGGTGACCCCGGCGCGTGAAACTAAATAAGTGTAGCCTTCGCTGTTTTCAGCAACGGCTTGAATCGTCTCGCTGTCGGCATTCGGTGGGCAGATAAACACCGGCTGCACGCCGAATTTTTTCGCCGCCGCAACATACGGCTCACATGCTAACAACGGTACATCGGCAACCAGCACCGCATCGACGCCACTTTGTTGGCATTGTCGGTAGAAGCTATCCAAGCCTTTGGCGAAAATCAAATTGGCACACAGCAATAGACTGATGGGAATCTCTGGATACTTTGACCGCACTTTGTCCAATAACACAAAGCACTCTTTGGTGCTGCAACCGGCATTCAGTGCGCGGTTGTTGGCGGCTTGGATCACTGGGCCGTCCAACAAGGGATCGGAAAACGGAAAGCCCAATTCCAACGCATCGGCACCGTTGTCGACCAAACTGCAAATAATCTCAAAAGAGCGGTCTAAATCCGGATCGCACAGGGTGACGAACGGCACGAAAGCGCCCTCATTTTGGTTGTTGAGTTGCTGAAACAGCTGATCAAAACGGCTCATGCTTTTGCCCCTTTTTCGCTTAAAATTTTATCGACGGTGAAAATATCTTTATCGCCGCGTCCGGATAGATTGACCACTAACAATTGTTTCTGATCAGGATTTTGTTTAATCATTTTTAACGCATACGCCAACGCATGTGAGGACTCCAATGCCGGGATAATCCCTTCGTGCTGTGCCAGTTGTTGGAACGCATCAAGCGCTTCATCATCGGTGATCGACTCGTATTCGGCACGTCCAATCGCATGCAAATAAGCGTGCTGCGGGCCGACGGACGGAAAATCTAAACCAGCAGAAATCGAATATGACTCTTCGATTTGTCCGTCTTCGGTTTGCATAATCGGGGATTTCATACCGAAATAGATACCGACATTGGCGTGTTTCAACGGCGCACCGTGTTGCCCGCTTTCAATGCCTAGCCCCGCCGGTTCGATGCCGATTAAGCGCACCGTACTTTCATCGATAAAATCGCTAAACATGCCGATCGCATTGGAGCCGCCGCCGACGCAGGCAATCACCGCATCCGGCAAGCGTCCTTCACGCTCCAGCACTTGGCGTTTGGTCTCTTCACCGATCATTTTTTGGAATTCACGCACTATGGTCGGGAACGGATGCGGACCAGCCGCCGTGCCGAGCAGGTAATGTGCTTTATCGTAGTTGGCGGACCAATCGCGCATCGCCTCGCAACAGGCGTCTTTCAGTGAACATGAGCCTTTATTGACCGGAATCACTTCTGCCCCCATCAGGCGCATACGGAATACATTCGGCGACTGGCGTTCCACATCTTTTGCGCCCATATAAATGCGGCATTTTAAACCGAGCATCGCACAAGCAATCGCCGTGGCAACACCATGTTGTCCGGCGCCGGTTTCAGCGATGATTTCGCTTTTGCCCATGCGGATCGCCAATAACGCCTGTCCTAGCACTTGGTTGGTTTTATGGGCACCGCCGTGCAGCAAATCTTCCCGTTTCAGGTAGAGCTTGGTTTTCGAGCCTTGGGTCAAATTGCGGCATAGGGTCAGTGCGGTTGGACGACCGGCATAGTTTTTCAGCAAATCGTTAAATTCAGTGATAAATGCCGGATCATCTTTGGCTTCCACAAAGGCTTTTTCCAGTTGTTGCAGCACCGGTACTAGAATTTCCGGCACATACATACCGCCAAATTCGCCGAAATAGGGATCGAGTAGGGTTTTATTGCTCATTTAGTTTATCCTAATAATGACTAATTTATTAGACAAAGTAGGGGCGGATTGTATATCCGCCCGAACGGAACGTGATACTGCTTTGTTATGGGTTTAGATCAATTTGATATAATTTATCTAATTCCCACTGTAACGGGTTATTCTCAATATATTCTGCAATAATTTCATAATCTTGTTCATTGCGAATAATATGATCATAATATCCTCTCTGCCATAGCCTTTGATGGAATGGCAACCAATTATCATTTTTTACACCTCTGATATAGGCGTTTGTTGATACGACTTTTAACCATTTTATCGCATCAGGTAGATTAGTTTTTCCCAATTCATTGATCCAAATAAAATGAATATGGTTTGGCATAATAATATATTCGGCTAATTTACAATCCTGATATCGTTTTTCCATTGAGATTAAAATGGATTCAGTTTCTTTTCCTGCTGCGTTTAATAGCATAATACCATTTTGTATTTGACCTAATAAGTTTCGCCGTTGGTGAATGCAAATAGTAATAAAGTAGCAACCAGCCTCATTATAATCATAACAAGGTAAGCGCATTTTACGCCTTATCGGTTTTTGATTATGCTGTTTTATCATTTCCAGGTAAATAGCTATATCGAGCTTCGTACACGGGCGGATATATAATCCGCCCCTACAAAAAATTAATATCGGATAATAGTGTCCAATAATTCCGCAATCTTATATTCATCTTTAATCCCCGGTGCAATTTCCACGCCGGAGTTGACATCTACACCCAAACAGCCTTGGATTAAGGCTTGTTCGATATTTTCCTGTTTGATGCCGCCGGCTAAAATGGTGCGTTTTTTAATATTGTGCGGGATCAAAGTCCAATCGAAAATCAGACCGGTGCCGCCTTGTTGCCCTTGCACTTTGCTGTCGAATAGGAAACGATCAATCAGCGGATCATCCGCCAGCTTAATCTGTTCGTGGTTGTCGATATCGACCGAAATCACATTCCAAATTTGGCACGCCGTCGGTAGTTTGTCACGCAGTTGTTGCATAAACTCATGGCTTTCATTGCCGTGCAGTTGCACCGCAAACAGTTTTAATTGATGGGCGATATCGGCAATATAAGCTAAATCTTGATTTTGAAATACGCCGACAAAGCGCAGCGGGGCAGCGTTAATCAGGTGCTTGGCTTGCTCAAGGCTGACTTTGCGTGGCGATTTTTCAGCAAAAATCATGCCGCCGTATAGCGCGCCGTGCTGATACACCGCTTTGACATCTTGCGCACGGGTTAAACCGCAGACTTTATTTTCGCCATAGATCACTTGCCGCACCGCACTTTGCAGATCGTCGTCGCCCATTAGGCTGCTGCCGATTAAAAAGGCGTGTACATACGGTTTCAGTTGCTGAATTTGTTGGTGATTGTAGATCCCCGATTCGCTGATAATAATCCGATCTGCCGGGATTTGCTGTGCGAGTGGCGGCGTGCGCTTGAGATCAACACTCAGATCGTGTAGATCACGATTGTTAATACCGATCACTCTGGCATTGAGTTTGACCGCTCTTTCCAGTTCTGCTTGGTTCGAGGTTTCGGTCAGCACGCCCATGCCCAAATCGTGTGCCAAATTTGCTAATTTGAGATAGGTTGCATCGTCCACCACCGACAACATCAGCAAGATCGCATCGGCTTGATGATAACGTGCCAGATAAACCTGATATTCGTCAATCATAAAGTCTTTGCACAAAATCGGTTGTGGCGCAATTGACCGCACTTGGGCGATAAAATCGAAATTGCCCTGAAAATATTTTTCATCGGTCAGCACCGAAATTGCCGAGGCATAATGTTTATATACGTTGGCAATTTGCGCTAAGTTGAAGTCATCACGGATCAAGCCTTTTGACGGAGAGGCTTTTTTGCATTCTAAAATATAAGCAGGGCGTTGGTGTGTGCCTTGGCTCAATGCTTGATAGAAATCACGCTCGGAACGTTGCACTTGATCCTGAAATTGCGCCAACGGCAATGCCGCTTTTTTGTTTTTCACCCATTCGATTTTATCGTTGATGATTTTTTGTAAGATTGTGGGTTTGTTATCCATATTCACCGGTTTTACCTTTATTTTTCTTTCATTTTTAAGGATTACGAATCGGGCGATCTTTTTCCAGTTCCGCCTGTGTTAACCATTTTTGCATACTTGGCAGCCGATAGATCCGCTCTGCGTAGGATCTGGCAGTGGGGCTGAGATAATTCATTAGTCCGTAATGGATTAAGCGGATCACCACCGGGGCGAAAAACGCATCAACAGCGGTGAAGCGGCTGCCTGCGAGAAATTCGCCGTCGAAACGGGTTAGCCCTTCTGTCCAGAGTTGATTAATGCGTGCCAGATCAGCGGCAAGTGCACTATCAATTTGATCTAACGTGATAAATTTTTGTGTATTCATGCTGCATTGGCTGCGTAGCGCCACAAATGACGAGTGCATTTCCGCACAGGCACAACGTGACCACGCACGGGCGTTGCGTTGTCTTGCCCACACTTGCGGATACTCTTCGGCAATATATTCTGCAATCGCCAAGCTGTCCCAAATGATCTCAGCGTTATGCTGCAATGCCGGCACTTTTGCAGTCGGCGAAGCTTGCAAAAAATCCAGTTTTTGCTGCTTTTTATCGGGCTGAAAATAGAGTTGCACTTCTTCAAATGGAATCGCTAATTGTTGCAATAAAATCCACGGGCGCAGTGACCAGCTGGAATTAGTTTTATTGGCGATGAAAAGCCGGTACATTGTCGCTCCTAATAACTTGCCAGTTGCTGCAAGGTGTCAAACGGTTTACCGGTTGCAAGACAGTCTAACACCATTTCCGCATTGTGTTTCAGATCCTCATGTCCGAACAGTTTCAGCAAAAGTGCGGTATTGATCGCTACTGCCTGAGCGTGATATTGATCGCCTTTGCCTTGCAATAGTGCGGAGATCATCTTGGCATTTTCTGCCGGTTCACCGCCGCGCAATACCTCTAACGGCTGTGGTTCGAAACCGAAATCATACGGGCTGAGGCTGTAATATTCAATCCTGCCGTCACGAATTTCCGCCACTTCGGTTTTGCCGTGCAACGCCACTTCGTCCAAGCCGGCACCGTGCACCACGAAAGAGTGTTGATGTCCAAGTGTCAATGCGGTTTCGGCATAAGGCTTCAGCAACTCCGGCGTATAAACACCGAGCAGCTGATGCTTTGGTTTAGCCGGATTGCTGAGTGGTCCCAAGATATTGAAAATCGTCCGGGTTTTTAATGCGTTGCGCACCGGCATCGCATATTTGAAGCCCAAATGATACTGTTGCGCAAACAGAAAACAGACCCCAATTTGATCTAGCGCTTGGCGGGCGTTGTCTGCACTCATGTTGATATTGACCCCAAGTGCGGTCAGCACATCGCTGGCACCGGTTTTGCTCGACACGCTGCGGTTGCCGTGCTTGGCGATTTTGGCGCCCAGTGTCGCCGCTACAATGGCGCTGGCAGTGGAGATATTGATGGTGTTGGCGCCGTCGCCGCCGGTGCCGACGATATCGGCAAAAATATAATCCGGACGTGGAAATGGCTCGGCGGCTTGTTGCAAGGCAGCAACCGCGCCAGCGATTTCTGCAATGCTTTCACCGCGCAATTTAAGCGCAATCAGCGCTGCGGCAAGTTGTTCGTTGCTCAGTTTACCTTGCACAATCGCGCTAAACAGGGTGTGGCTTTGCTGCTGGTTCAGAGCCTGGTTACTGAATAAAATCTCTAATAATGCTTGCAATTCCATGCGGACTACCTTTTTGTATTATAGTTGAAACTGGCTTCGTCACCGGTCATACCACGGAATCCCCAACAATGGGGTTCTTGCTCTTTGATGGTGATCTCAATATCGGACGGTTTGATTTTTAGCTGTTTATAAATCTCATCAAACAGCATACGGATCAATAATTTTTTCGCCTCCACACTGCGTCCGCTCATCATATTGATCTCAATAATCGTGTAAGCGTCGCTACGGTCAGACGGGTAGTAATAGTCTTCGGCGTCCAGTGCAATAAAACGTTGCACCCGTTTATGTTCGGGAAAATCCAAAGCAAACATCATACAGCGATGGATGACATCAGACAGCTCTTTTTTAATCGGATTCAAACGGTGTTTTAAGCCATAAACAACGATCATGCTTGCGCTCCTAATAACCAGTCGATGCTTTGCGCCAGCAACTGCGAACCTTGTACGGTTAAGATGGATTCGGGGTGAAATTGAAAACTGCAAATTGGCAAAGTGCGGTGGCGCACTGCCATCACAATCTCACCGTATTGGGCATTCACATCAAACTCCGCCGGAATTTCCGTGCCCATGAGTGAGTGATAGCGGGCGACCGGCATCGGATTGGGCAAATTTTGAAACATCGCTTGTTGATCGTGTTCAATCTGCGACACCTTGCCGTGCAGAATTTCGCCAGCATGTACGATTTTGCCACCAAAGGCCTCGATAATCGCTTGATGTCCCAAACAGATGCCGATCATCGGCACTTTGCCTTTCAGCTCACGAATTAACGCCAGCAAATTGCCCGCTTCTGCCGGATTGCCCGGGCCGGGCGAAAGCGCAACAAGGGTATCCGGCTCGGCAAGTGCGGTTTTCAGCAGATGATCCAACTCGCTGTCATTACGGTAAATCACCACCTGATGCCCCAACACCCGAAATTGATCGACCAAGTTGTAGGTAAACGAATCAAAATTATCAATAAATACGATTTTCGCCATTTTGTTATCCAATGCTTAAGAGGTGTTACCTCAAATTTGTTTTGTACTATTAAACTAGTACAGTTAATTTTTGTCAAGGGGTTTCTGTCGGAAAGGAGGGGATTAAGTTGTTTCGGGAGAATAGGTTACAAGCACACAAGAAAACTCGATTTCTTGTGTGCGTTATTCGAATATACACACAAAAGTGCGGTTTTGTGTGTATAACTATCACCATTGTAAAACCGGTTTACGCCCGGTTTTGACGCAATCACGCAAATAGAGATTGATTAAGGTTTGATAGGGCATATTCATTTCTTTGGATAGTTGCTTAAAATAATCCACAGATTCATCATCAATCCGAATAGTAACCACTTTTTTACTTTTTAAATTTTTAGCATAGGGATTTTTGACAGCATTAGAAAAATCATATTCTGGTTTCATCGTAATTTTTTCCTATATTGTTCGGTTTCGTTTTTTGTTGCTAACCTTGCGGAGATAATCCGAATATTATTATCACGTTCGCAATGCACAACAACCAACATATTACTTACTTCGCTTAATCCTAATAACAGAAAGCGTTCTTCTAGAAATGAATGAGTTGGGTCTGGCTGTAATAGCGCATTATCATCGTAAAAAACACTAATAGCTTCTTCAAAGGTAATACCGTGTTTTTTATGATTGATTTTAGCTTTGTTACTATCCCATTCAAATCCATCAACAGTAAACATAGGTTATAATTCAAGCTCCTTTTTGTACATATATTGTATTTATGGTTGTTCAAAAAATCAACTTTATTGGCTTGGGTTATTCAGATTTGTTTGCACAATCGCATTAATCACCGCTCTTGCCTTATGCCGTGTTTCGTCCGCTTCCATTTGCGGATCGGAATCCAGCACTTCGCCGCAGCCGGCTTGGATGTGGGCGATGCCGTTTTGCACGAAAGCAGAGCGGATCACGATGCAGGTGTCGAAATTGCCGTCGGAGCTGAGGTAGCCGACTGCGCCGCCGTAGCTGTGGCGCTTCTGTTGTTCAAATTGGTAAATCAACTGCATCGCTTTGATTTTCGGGGCGCCGGTCAGCGTCCCCATATTCATGCAGGCTTGATAGGCGTGCAAGGCGTCCAGTTCGGGACGCAACTTGCCAACCACTCGTGAAACCAGATGCATAATGTGCGAGTAGCGATCCACTTGCATCAGCTCTTTCACTTGGCGGCTGCCGCTTTGACAAACTCGGGCAACGTCATTACGCGCCAAATCAACCAGCATCAAGTGCTCTGCCAACTCTTTTTTATCCAAACGCAGCTCCAGTTCCAAACGTGCATCCAGTTCCGGATCAATACGACCCTGTTGATCAAAACCGCGTGGGCGGGAGCCGGCAATCGGGTAGATTTCTAGCTGACGGCTGTC
The DNA here is from genome assembly GCF_006228025.1 of Testudinibacter crocodili. Lineage (NCBI taxonomy): Bacteria > Pseudomonadati > Pseudomonadota > Gammaproteobacteria > Pasteurellales > Pasteurellaceae > Testudinibacter > Testudinibacter crocodili. The sequence continues at coordinate 24,506 of NZ_VDHF01000026.1, read as the reverse complement.
TTGGCTGTATTTTAACGCACTTTCCGGTGAAGCACCGAACAGAATAAAATCATCGTCGTGCATATAGAACATATACGGGCTTGGATTGGTGATTTTTAAACGGCGGTAGGTTGCCAACGGATTTGGGCATTCGATGGAAAAACGGCGTGACGGCACGATTTGGAACACATCGCCGACATAAATATGCTGTTTTAACCGCTCAATAATCTGCTTGAATTCGGGATCTTCAATATTGACACGAATATCGGTTGGCGCAGCTTGAATGGCTAACTGATCCTGAATTTGGCACAATTGCTGTTTGATTTTTTCAGCGCTTAAAGCCAAGTGCGGTTGTTGTTCAGCGCTAAAGCAGAAGGTTTGCAATGTTGCCGATTGTTGCTGGTGATCGAGCCGTAATAACTGTTCGGCTAAATAAAAACAGTAGTCTGGGCAGCTGATTTGATCGTCTTGCAGCGTGATATTGTCCATCGGGATAAATCCTGCCACCAGATCGTAGGCAAACAAACCGCCGAGATAAACCGCACTTTCAGGCTCGCTAAACAGTTGGTTAATCACACGCAAACCGTCAAATACCGTCGCCGCCTGTAATTTGTTGTCTTCGTCCAAATTAGGATCCAATTCGGCGAAAAGTGCGGTCAAATGATCATCATGTTCAGTATGCAAGGATTCCGCTAAACCCTGTAACGTTTTTGCAATGTGCGGTAATACTGCCTTTCCACTGGCAGTTAATGCGCTAAATGTGACGCTTTTATCCTGACAGGTGATTTTCAAAGCGCTGTTGATAAACAGCAAACTGGTCAGGCTGTTCTTGCTTTGAATCTCGGCAGATTCCAGCAACAGCGTATTGGTTTTATTTTGGCACAATGTAGCAAAAATGGCTGTTGGATCAGGGTGATAATCAACGGCTTGTTGGGTGATATGTATATACGGCATTAGAAATCCCATTCAGGTTTTATTTTTGTACTATTAAACTAGTACAAGGGGATTTGGTCAAGTTGTTTTTTATATTTTGGCAGAAATAGATAAATTAGCCAGTGCGGTTAAGTAGAAAAAAGTGGAATAGTGTATGATAATCCTTTAATTTATTGGCAATGGGATATTTATTAATAAGGGAAAACCATGTGGTCTGAAGTTTTAATCAATTACGGGGTGTTTATCCTCGAGGTGCTTACTGTTTTATTGGTGATTGCGGCGATTTTTGCTTTTATTGTTAGTTTGCGGCAAAAAGAGCAAAGTGCGGTCGGGGAGCTGAAAATTACCGATTTGGCGAAAAAGTATCAGGATAATCAGCAAAAATTAGCCGATTTTCGCTTGACTGATGAACAAGTGAAACAGCAAGAAAAAGCACGCAAAAAACAGCAAAAGTTGCAGGCTAAAGCGAACAAGCAAGCGGCAAAGAGCGGTCAAGAAGCTGAGCAAACAGCGAAACCTTGTGTGTATGTGTTGAATTTTAAAGGTGATATTCAAGCCAGTGGCACAGCGGCATTGGCGGATGAAATCAGTGCGATCTTGGCGGTGGCAAAAGCGGAAGATGAGGTGCTGCTGCGTTTGGAAAGTCCTGGTGGGGTGGTACACGGTTATGGTTTAGCAGCATCACAGCTAGCTCGCTTAAAACAAAAAGGCATCAAATTAACGGTTGCAGTCGATAAAGTGGCAGCCAGCGGAGGCTATATGATGGCGTGTGTGGCGGATAAAATTGTTTCTGCCCCGTTTGCGGTGATCGGCTCGGTCGGTGTGGTGGCGCAGATTCCGAATATTCACCGTTTACTGAAAAAACATGATGTGGATGTTGAGGTGATGACCGCTGGCGAATACAAACGCACCATGACGATTTTAGGCGAAAACACCGAAAAAGGACGCGAGAAATTCCAGCAGGAGCTGGAAGAAACCCATCAATTGTTCAAAGATTTTGTCGCCAATCACCGTCAAAACTTGGATTTGGAAAAAATCGCTACTGGGGAACATTGGTTTGGGCAGCAGGCGTTAGATTTGGGCTTAGTTGATGAAATCGCCACCAGTGATGATGTGATCTTAACGGCGTTGCAACACAAAGATGTGTTGGAAGTGAAATTCACCCAGAAAAAATCTTTAATGCAAAAAATCGGCAAGCAAGCAGAAGAGAGTAGCGATAATCTACTGCTGCGTTGGCTACAACGCAGCAATCGTAGCTTGTATTAACCTAACCGTACGTTGAGAAAATAGAGGTTATTGTAGCTTTGCCAATAACTTATCGATGCTCTTACACAGCAAAGTGCGGTTGTGGCGGTAGATGATATCATCATCATTCAGCTTCTCTGCGACGATGGTCTTGTGCAACAGATCCTGATAGTGTGCTTCGGGGTAGGTGATAATGCCGTCAACCGCACTTTTGTTATTAAGTTTTTGACCGATGGTTTTTTCTATCCAGTCAATCCGCTGTGCGAGTGAGAGTGTCGCAGCCGGGCTGTGTTCTACGCCTAGATTGTCAATAAACATAATTTTGGCGGCGGTGCTTTGCAGGGCTTGTGCGATTTCAGGCAACAGTAGTGGCGGCATAATACTGGTTAGAAAGCTGCCGGGACCCAGCAGAATCAACTCGGCTTGTTGCAAAGCGCTGACAGCTTCCGGCGTGGCGCTGACTTGTGGGATCAAAAACAGCCTTTTCGGCAGTTCGGTTAACTTGTCGATATTTACTTCGCCGACAACAGTGGCACCGGAGTGTAGCTTGGCGCCTAAGTGTACTGGCGTTTCCGACATCGGAATCAGATGACAACGCACGCGTAACAAAGTGCGGATCAAATTGACCCCCTCCAATGGACGAATTTTCATGTCTTCCAACGCTTTCAACATCAAATTGCCAAGATTATGCCCTGCCAAATCGCCATTACCGCTGAAACGGTACTCAAATAGTGCGGAGGCTGTGCTAGGCTCAGTGATAATTTGGTTAATACAATTGCGTAAATCGCCCCAAGCGATACCACCGTGTTGCAAGCGGATACGCCCGGTTGAGCCACCGTTGTCAGTGGTGGTGACAATGCCGGTCAACCGCTCTTTGAGAAAACCGAGCGAAGACATCAAACGTCCGAGACCGTGCCCGCCACCGATGGCGACCACTTGTTGTAATTGGTTGAGTTGCGTCAAATTATGCAGATGTGGGTTCATATAGTGTTTGTTTTTTATCTGATTTTGTCATTATTTCTGGGGCTTATTTGCATTATCCGCTAAATTAGCGCACTTTGAAACGTGGTCAGATCACAAATGCAGCAAATAGTCGCAATTACATCCATGCAGGGATTGCGCTTGCGGCTGGGAATGATAAAATTAAGCAAAATTTAACAACGCATATCACTCCGAGCTTGTCTCGCCTACGTTTGCAAGAATAGGGCAGCAAGCCTGTTAGCACAGTTGTTTTGTGCTACGCCGGATACGCTGGAAACGGCTTATCCGCTCGTGTTTAGAAAGGTGTCAGAATGCAGCAAATCCGAATACATAACATTCCGGTTGGTTTTGTGCCATTGCAACAAAATCAGCCTCAGCAGTTGGTTGACCGCTTTAAGCGGCAATACCAATATTTGCGTCTCTCCATCACCGACGTGTGTAATTTTAAGTGTAATTACTGCTTGCCGAATGGTTATCAACCGCAAAACAACAAACCGTCGTTTCTACAGTTGAACGAAATTCGACGTTTGATCAACGGCTTTGCGGCAATGGGAACCGAGAAAGTGCGGATCACCGGCGGCGAGCCGACGCTGCGCAAAGATTTCACCCAGATCATCGAAACGGTGCGTGCCAACGCTAAGATCAAAAAAATTGCGCTGACCACCAACGGCTATCGCATGGCGAAATCAGTGGCAGAATGGCGTGCAGCCGGGCTGGATGCGATCAATGTCAGCGTTGACAGTCTTGATCCGAAAATGTTCCATCAAATTACCGGTGAGAATCTGTTTCATCAAGTGATGGAAGGGATTGATAAAGCATTTGAGGCGGGCTATCAGCAAATTAAAGTCAATTCGGTGCTGATGAAAGGCTTGAACGATAAAGATTTTGCGGCATTTTTAGCCTGGATTAAACATCGTCCGATCGAGATGCGTTTTATCGAATTAATGCAAACCGGGGAAATGGATCACTTTTTTGATCGTCACCATTTGTCCGGTTCAGTGCTGATGGAACAGTTGCTGCAAAACGGCTGGCAGCTGCAAAACCGTGCGATAACTGATGGACCGGCTAAGGTGCTGAAGCACCCGGATTACCAAGGGGCAATCGGTTTGATTATGCCCTATTCCAAAGATTTCTGCGCCGATTGCAACCGCCTGCGTGTCTCTGCCAAAGGGCAGTTGCACCTCTGCTTATTTGGGGAAGAGGGGGTTGAACTGCGTGATTTGCTGCAACAGGATTGGCAGCAAGCCCCGTTGCAGGCAAGGCTCTTCTCGGCGTTGCAGCAAAAACGCGAACATCACTATCTGCATCAAGGCGACAGCGGAGTGCGACCGCACTTGGCGTCGATTGGCGGTTGAATTATCAATATCGGGCGAATGTCCGACCTATCTTAAAGAGAATGTATGCAGCAATTTACCCATATCAACAGTAACGGCGAAGCCAATATGGTCGATGTCGGCAACAAAGCTGAAACCGTGCGTGAAGCCCGTGCCGAAGCGCTGGTGACCATGTCGGCACAAACGTTGCAGATGATTTTAAATGGCGATCACCATAAAGGCGATGTGTTTGCTACCGCCCGCATTGCCGGTATTCAAGCAGCAAAACGCACATGGGAACTGATTCCGTTGTGCCACCCGTTGTTACTCACCAAAGTTGAAGTCAATCTGACCGCACTTCCAGCAACCAACCAGGTGCGGATAGAAAGCCTGTGCCGTTTAAGCGGCAAAACCGGTGTGGAAATGGAGGCGCTGACGGCGGCTTCGGTGGCAGCGTTGACGATTTACGACATGTGCAAAGCGGTGCAAAAAGACATTGTGATTGAGCAAGTGCGGTTGCTGAGCAAAAGCGGCGGTAAGTCGGGCGATTTTTCGGTTGAGGGAAAAAATGATTAAAGTATTGTTCTTTGCGCAAGTGCGAGAGTTGATCGACACTGACGAGCTGCAACTGGAAGCGGAGTTTGCCACTGCTGAAGCGTTGCGCCAATATTTGGCAGCCAAAGGGGAGAAATGGGCGTTGGCACTGCAAAGCGACAAATTGCTGGTGGCAATCAACCAAACGTTGATGCCACTGGATAGCCTACTTCAAAATGGCGACGAAATTGCCTTTTTTCCGCCAGTGACTGGGGGATAACGGTGCAGACAAACATGGCAACAGAAATTCGGGTTGCGGTACAAACCGCAGAATTTGATCAAAGTGCGGTTTACCAATGGTTATCTGAGCCGAAAAGCAGTGGGGCTGTTGTACTGTTTATCGGCAAAGTACGCGAGATGAATCTGGGTGACAGTGTAGAAAAACTTTATTTGGAGCATTACCCGGCAATGACGGAAAAAGCACTGAACGAGATTGTAGCCCAGGCTTGCCAACGCTGGGAAATGCAACGAGTGCAGTTGATCCACCGTGTCGGAGAGTTGCAAACCGGCGATGAAATCGTCTTGGTTGGCGTGAGTTGCAAGCATCGTGGCGATGCCTACCAAGCCAATGAATTTATTATGGACTACCTAAAAACCCAAGCGCCATTTTGGAAAAAAGAGTTGACCGATAATGGCGAACGCTGGATCGAAGAGCGGGCAAGTGACAAACATGCGGCGGCGAAGTGGTAATGGCGCTATTTACTGCCAATCCTCTTACTGCCAATCCTCATAGCTTAATTGTTCGATTCGTTGGAATGCTTTTGTGTTGTAAGTAATCAAGATAAGTTGATTACTTATTGCCTGTGCGGCAATTAAAGTGTCATAGCTGCCGATAGGTGTGCCTTTTTGCTCTAAAGAGGCTCGAATTTGCCCTGCTATTTGGGCGTCATCGTTGCTGAAGGCAAGAACTTCAAAAGGCAATGTTTCTAATTTTGCGCGATTTTGCTGTTTGCGTTGACTTTTCTCCACACCATAATAAAGTTCATACATAACAATACTTGATAACACAAAATCACTAGGCTGATGTGCTCTTAATTGTTGATGAAATGCAGTGTTATTTTTTAATAGTGCAATAACAGCGTTAGTATCCAATAGGAATTTCATTATCAAAAATCCCAGTCTCGTTCGGGTTCTAACAGGGCATTTCTATTTTCTAAAACCGCACTTTCTAAACTGGCGTCAAATTCGCCAAGCTGATCTAGCCACGACCAATCGGTTATGATAGGTTCAAGAATGACTTGGTTTCCTTTACGTTTGATACTAACTTTATCACCATGAAAACGAAACGCTTTTGGCAATCGTAGTGCCTGTGAATTACCGCTCCAAAATAATTTAGCTGTTGTCATTTGATGATTCCCCCTACAAAATATAGATACAAAAAGTATCTATTATTTTATTTGTAAGGACAATATATGAAATCAAAAGGCTACCTATCGCGGTAGCCTTCGGTAATGATACCAGCGTTTAGAACTTATAAGACAGATTGCCGACTGCACTGATACCTTCAGCGTAGTAGCAGTAATAGTCACAGCCCGCTAAGTATTTACGGTTGCCGAGGTTGTCGATATTCACTTGTGCAGCCAAGTTCTCGGTGATCTGATAGCGTGCGAATAAGTCAACCACGGTTGATGACGGCACTTGATAGCCGGAATACAGCGAACCGCTAGCAGTGACGCTTTTGCCGACATAGCGGATTCCGACACCGGCGTTTAATTTATCGCTAAATTGATAAGCAACCCGGGTCGATAGCGTATGTTTAGGGATTAAAGCGGTGTTGGTTTTGCTACCGTTAGCATTTTCTGTCACGGAACGTACATAGGTATAAGCCAACAAGGTTTGCAATTTCTCGGTCACATTCAAGTTGGCTTGAACTTCAACACCTTTACGTTTAATTGGGTCTGCACTGCTGACAGTAGCCCCAGTTCCTTGATTCACCAAAGCGCCTTTGTCTTTTGCTTGGAACAACGCAACGGAAATCGTACCGTCAACCCACTCAGGCATATATTTGATACCCACTTCATGCTGTTTGGTGATATTCGGTTTGTACAAGGTCGCATTGCCGCTCAGACCTGTTGGCACACGGAAAGATTCGGTATAAGCATAGTAAGGATTTAATCCGAGATCATTAAAATACATCACCGAGCCGGAATATGATGTGTGATTTTTACGCACATTTTGTTCGCTGGCAAGCTCACTATTACGCACGCGATCGTGGCGAACACCGGCGCTCAGCCCGATGGTATCCCATAAAATGGCATTGTCTTGTAAGTAGAAACCGCTTTGACGGGATTTGATTAAAACGCGTGGCGCATTGATGGTTGCGGCAGTGCCGTAGCTGGCGGCAGGATCATACACATTCACCATGCCTTGAGTGCCAAACAGGGTATACAGCGAATCAAATTTTTGATTGCGATAATCCATCCCGGCAACCAAGGTGTTGTTAATCACCTCATTGCTGTATTTCCAGCTCAAGCGGTTATCAACGCTATGGCTTTTTGCAGTACCGTTGTTATAAACCACGGCACGGGCAACTTCATAATTGGATTGTGCTAATGGAATTGGATTCCAATTTGCATCATAACCTGACGGATAGGCATAAGCCCCACGATGACGGTTATCAATGATTTGATAGCGGTAGTTTTGGCTGAAGCTCAAGCCGTTGCCAAAGTCGTGGTTAAACTCATAGCCTACGCTTTTGCTGATGCTTTTTTCGTCATCTTGGGTTGGATCACCTAAATTAGCGTGGCTGGAGATTCTGCCTTTTGCGGTTGGAATCAGCGTGCCGTCCTGCGGTAAGAAGTTTGAGCTTGGCACGCCGACAGTTTTTAAATAGCTCGTTAATACGGTTAAATTGGTTTTGTCGGAAATATCCCAAGCCAGTGATGGGGCGATATAATAGTTTTCTGACCAAGTGCCATTCCACTCTCCATCAGCGTGGCTGTAGCGGCTGACTAAACGATAGCGCAAGCTGTCATCGCTGTTTAAGCTGCCGGTATAATCCGCAGCGATACCACGTTGGTTTTTATTACCGAAGTGAGTGCTGATTTCACCTTTACCGATGTTTTCTTTGTTTGGGCGTTTAGTGATGTAGTTGATCAAGCCGCCAGCATTTGAAGCACCGAAAGCCATTGAGTCAGAGCCTTTGATGACCTCTACGCCTTCAACGCCGTACATCTCTACTTGTGGGGTAAAGAAACCCTGCGATAGTGCCGGCATGCCGTCGATGGCTTGGCTTGCTTCAGTACCACGCACACGGAACCAGTTGGTATTGGTATCGCTGCCGAAAACTTGGTTGGTAAAACCGGCTTGGTAGCGTGCGATTTCATCGGCTTTTTCAATACCTTGAGCGGTTAAGGTTTGGTTGTCCAAAACGGTGGCAGATTTTGCTTGATTGAATGGTTGTACATCCAACTTATTCATGCTGCCCACTACATTAATCTCTTCCAACATTTCACCGGCTTGGGTTTCGGCAAGTGCTGGGTTCAGGCTGAGCAAAAGTGCGGTTGTCAACGCAGAATAGTGAAAGGTTTTGTTTTTCATCAAGTTGTCCTCAAATGTTCATAAAAAACGGCAGGTGGTTATACCCGGCGCATAATCAATAGAAAATAACTGCCGCCGAGTAGGGTTGCCACCAGTCCGGCAGGAATTTCATATGGAAACAGTAGTTGCCGACCGAGCCAGTCGGCAGTTATCATCACCGTGGCGCCGATCAGCGCAGCGGCAAGAATTTGTGATTTTGGTTTGTGGAAACCGAGATAATGTGCCAAGTGCGGTGCCAGCAGTCCGATAAAACTGAGCGGCCCAACCACCAAGGTGGCGCAAGCGGTGAGAACCGCACTTAATAAAATAAAGATCCAGCGGGCTTGCTGCATATTCAAGCCAAGCGCTTTTGCCACCACGGCTTGCAGGCTGAGCAGATCGAGCCAGCGGCTGAAAACCAAGCCGACAGCGAGTAGCAAAAGTGCGGTCAGGCTTAAGCCGAGCGCCAATCCGCTTTCGGCATAGTAGGTAGAGCCGCTGGTCCAGCTCAACAACTGTTGGATGCGGAAGTCGCCACTGGCAAGCAAGATGCGCTGTACCGCATCAAACAGTGCAGCAAGGCTGATCCCTGTCAGCAAAATGCGTTCCGGCAACATGCCGCTGCGTCCGTTGATCATCATCACAATCAACAACACCACCAATGCCCCACAGATACCGGCGATCCACAGGTTCTGCTGGGTCAGTTGACTGAAACCAAAAATGACCAGCAGCACTCCGAAACTGACGCCGGAGGTGATCCCTAGCAGTTCAGGGCTTGCCATCGGGTTGAAACTCAGGCGTTGCAATAATACACCGGCGAACGACAACATTATTCCGGCGGCGAGAGCATACAACAGGCGTGGATAACGAAGTTCTAGCACCGTGTCGTTCAATGCACTGAACGTCCAGCCGTCGGCACTGTTGCCGATGAACAGAGCGAAAAGTGCGGTTAAAATAAATAGTAGGCTTAACGCTAACCAAGTGCGGTGTGTCATCATTTTATTGATGCTCAGGAAATCAGTAGAAGATTGCAGCCGCCCGCTGTGCGGCAGGTTTTTAAACATCAGCCATAAGAGTAACGGCGTGCCCAATACGGCGGTGACTGCACCGGTCGGGAGTTGAATTTGGTAATATTGGCTGATGAGCTGCAATCCTAAATCGGTAATCAGCAATAAAACAGCGGATAAATAGGCACTTTGCAACAACTGTCCTCTGAACGTGCGAATGCCCAGTTGGCGGCTGATGGTGGTGGCAGCTAAACCGATAAAACCCAGCATACCGACACGGCTGATCACAATTGCAACCAAATAAGCAGAGAGCAGCAAGCCGATAAAACGAATCCACTGTACCGGTACGCCGAGACTTTTGGCATTACTGTCATTTAAGGCAAGAATGGCAAGCGGACGCTGTAGCATGGCTAACATTACTAGCGCCGGAATCAATAACCAAAATAGTTGAATGCTGTCGAGCCAGCTCTCTTGCAGCAGTGAGCCTGCACCCCAGATCATCAAGCCGCGTGATTCTTCCGGGTAGAACAACATTAAGGTGGCAGAGAGCGAGCCTAAATATAGATTCACCACTAAACCGGCGAGGATCATAATCAGTGGCGATAAATTTTTGCGCCATGCCAATAAAAAAACCAGTGCCAGTGCCGCGAGTGCGCCTAAAAAGGCAATAAGTGTGCTGCCGAAATGTAAAATCGACGGAAAGAACAGGGTACAACTAAACAGTAGGAATTGAGCACCACTGCTGACTGCCAAAGTGTTGTCGGAGGCAAGCGGGTTATTGACGACCTGCTGCAACAACAGGCTTGCCAAGCCAAGTGCGGTGCCGGCTAATAGTGCGATCGCGATCCGTGGCAGAGTATAATTTTGTACCAATAGCAGATCGAGCGACGAGCTATTGTGCTGTAACAATTCTGTCCATGATCCTGGCTGCGGCAGTTGCAGCTTTAATAGCCAGCCGCCGAGCAAAATAGTGAGTAACAGTAATGTGATATTCAGCAGCAGCGGACGGCTTACCATGGTTCACCTCCCTGTTGCAAAGCGTCGGCTAATGCCAGTGCGAAACGTTGTGCTGACGGCAGTGCGCCAAAAGTCCAAATGGCGGGCAACACGATCGGATCTTTCGATAGTGGCAGATGCTGCCAAAGGGTGTTGTGTTCAAGTGCGGTCGGCACATTAACCGGATAGGGTTTAATCACGATTAAGCGCGGATTATCTTTAAATTCAGCTAGCTGGTTGATGCCGATATTGGTTGAGCCCCACAGCGTAACCGGCGCTGTCCAAGCGTTATGAAATCCCATTTGCCGAATCGCAGCACCAAATAGGCTGTTTTCGCCATATACCCGCAAATGGCGGCTATCAATAAACTGTACCAACAGCAAAGTGCGGTTTTGGTAAGACGTTAATTGGGTTTTGAGTTGCGCAAAAAGTTGTTCTGTCTGCTGAATCAAGCTTTCTGCACGCTGCGGCTTAGCGATCAATTTTGCCAATTCACGGGTGGCTGCCAGCTGATTTTGCCAAATTTCCCCTTCACGATAGAAATTGACTTCGTCTACTTGCTGCCGCCGGTCAGCATGTTGCAAAATCGGTGTTAAGTTGCTGAACATTGCACTGTTGATAAACCGATCCGGTTGTAATTTGGCTAACAGTTCTTGATTGGGTTGCAATCGTGTGCCTAAATCCAGCGTATGTGGCGGCAGCTCCGGCACCGAAACCCAAGTGCGGTAGCTCTCAGCATCGCCGACAGCGATTGGTGGCTGTCCAAGTGCCAATAACGTTTCTGCCACGGTCCAGTCAAGGGTCGCTACCTTCAAATCGGGCGAGTTAACTTGGGCAAAAGTGCGGTAACTGCACAACATCAGTAGCGCAAGTGACAGGCGCAACAGCGCAGATTTTTTCATTCCAATCTCCGCTTAGAAAAAGGCGACCGGCACAGCAGAAACCGGATGGCGAATGACGTTTAAGCCGATGCCGTAGATCGCCTGCAAATTAGTTTGAGTCATCACAGTTTGCGGTGCACCTTGCATTAACAATTTGCCACTGTGCAGGGCAATCAGGTGGTCACAAAAGCGTGCTGCAAGATTGACATCGTGAATCACAATCACCACCCCGATATTCAATTGACGTGCCAGTTGTTGAATAAGCTGCATTACTTCCACCTGATGGGCAATATCCAGTGCGGCGAGCGGTTCGTCTAACAGCAGAAAGCGACTTTGTTGCGCCAAGAGCATTGCCAACCAAATGCGGGAACGTTCCCCACCCGAAAGGGTTTCCACCAATTGATCGGCAAAAGCTTCGGTGTGGGTCAGATTTAAGGCGCTTTCAACGGCGTCGTGATCTTTCTGTTTATTGCGCCCGAATAAGCCGTTCCAAGCATAGCGCCCCATTTGAATCAGTTCTCGAGCGGTCAAATTGGCGGCGGTAGGTAGCTGTTGCGGCAGATAGGCAACTGCTCGCGCAAATTCACGGCTTCCCCAACGGCTGATTTCGCGATCTTGCAGCAGTAGTTTTCCGCTACTACAAGCTTGTTGATTGGCGAGCAGTTTAATCAAAGTCGACTTGCCGGAGCCATTATGACCGATCAAACCATAAACCTTGCCGATTTCAAAGGTTAAGTCCGTCGGTTGCAATAAAGTGCGGTAACCACGCTTTTGGCTTGGCGTATCAATGCTTGGAATACAATAAGCGACTTGCTCCAGTTTAAACACGATCTTTTTCCATCACGAAGGTCAAAGTCGCAATTCTAATTGAAAACTATTCCTCTTTCAATGTATGACTGACAAAATTTTTACGCTTTTTGAAGTGAAGGAGATTGTGATGGATTATAAAATTGGCTCGATGGTGGCGACAATATTTTGCCAAATACGGCGTAACACAGACCATTGTCCAACCTGTTGTTGGGTGATGGCAATAGACTGGGCGGTATAATCTTGCTGACGTTGGTAAATGGCTGCGGTGAGTTCGTTGTCTTGCAAAAGAATATTATTTTCATAATTTAAATTAAAGCTGCGCAGATCCAAATTGGTAGAGCCGATATAACTGATTTTGCCGTCAATGGTGAGCGTTTTGGCGTGCAGTAACCCGTTTTTGAATTCATAAATCGCTATACCGGCTTGTAGTAATCGACGGTAGTGGCTGCGACTGGCAGCTGAAACCACCCAAGAGTCGTTACGTTGCGGAAAAATTAAACTGACTTTCACGCCACGCCAAGCAGCGGCACAAATGGCTTCAATGGTGGTGTGATCCGGCACAAAATATGGCGTTGACAAGGTGATCTCATGTTGAGCACTGTGAAATAGAGTGACGAATAATTGTGGGCAGGAATCTTTACGTTCGGTCGGACCATCGCCGACCACTTGCGCCGCAAAGCCTGATGTATTCGTTGAAATTTGCTCAACTATACTGTCTTTATCGCTTATGCTGTCTTTACCGCTTGGTAGCTCGTCAAGTGCGGTTTTGCCGGTCGCCACGAGCCAGTCGCTAGTAAATAAAATCTGCATTTGTTGTGCTACTGCACCTTCAAAACGCAGCAAAATATCGACCCAAGGGGCAAAACGGGCTTTGACTCTAAATTCCGGATCAGCACAGTTTTGGCTGCCGCAATAGACTATTTTGTTATCAATTAAGGTGATTTTGCGGTGGTTACGCAAGTCTAAACGACCAGTGATGATGGTTTTAAGCGGGTGGTCAATCGGAAAAGAGATTGCCAGTTGCACGCCGGCAGCTTGCATTTGTTGCCAATAGCTGGAGCGAACAAATTGCCGTGATCCCAAACCATCCACCATCACCCGACAGGTTACGCCACGCTTTGCGGCACGAATCAAGGCATTGGCAAGATTGATACCGGTGTGATCGGCCAACCAGATGTAATATAAAATATCAATATTGTGTTGTGCCTGTTCGACATCGTTGAGCAGCCGTGCTCTAGCTTGGTCAGCATTGGGCATCAGTTCGGCACGGTTGTTGGGCAGCGTATGGAAACCGTTAATTGAGGCGGCATACGCGAAAGCCGCCCGATAAGGCAGATCAATTTGCGACTCGTTTTGTTGTCTTGTACTAATGAGTTGCGGAAAATTAAGCCGCATTTCGGCAAAGATCGCATGGTATTTTTTGCTGATGGCTTGACCGATATTGTTCTCCCCAAACAACCAATATAGCCCGGCGCCGAAATAAGGAAAAATAATTAAAATGACAAACCACGCCAAACGACTTGTTGCTTCCAGATCATCGCGCAGCAAGATTCGGATTGAAAAGACAACAACTAGACAGATATGCAAGGTCAATAACAACATAGCGGCTCCAAAATTAGATGATGACACAACCAGATAAATATTGAAAAAGGCGAAATCCCCGATTTTATTGTTGCAGCTGAAAGGTTAAACTACCGCCAAGTGCATGCGCATAACGTGAAAGTGTAGTCAAGGTTGGTGAAACGATGCCTCGTTCTAACCGACTAATATTCTTGACATTAATACCTGATTTTTCAGCAATATCGGATTGAGTCAGTCTCAATTCAAGCCGTGCGGCTTTCAGCATTGCAACTAATTTACGCCGCTCTTCAAGTACATCATATTCAGCCGCAAATTCAGGATCTTTCATCAATGTTTTTTTTACATCGGCAAGCGATACTAATTCAAGTTCAGGATCTTTGCTCATTTTTCAGCTCCTTTTGTAATTTATCCATTCTGTTGTAGGCTAATTCAAGAGTCTTCTTCGGGGTTTTTTGGGTTTTCTTCTGCACAATATCCTTCCCCTTATGGCGCAAGTTTGCAACTTGTGCCTTTTTACCTTTGATTGACTAGCAAAATCTAAGTATTGTTACTATTTTTTCAGTACAAGTTACAAACTTGCGCTATCTGTGGGGTTAAATATTCAATTTGGCAACTGCATTATAGTTATGAAAACGAGCGTAAGGGCTTAATTTTTCTCCGTGTTTTAGCTCAAATAGTGCATCGTACCAATAAGCGACTAATGCTCTTCGAACACCTCTAAGCTTTAAAAATTCTAAAGTTGTACTAAAATCACCTTCAAAAGAAACGGTTACAGCTCTAGGTAATGCAGTTTTATAGTAACTTTTATCAACTATGCCATTATAGTTTTTTAGCCATAGTAAGACTTCAGGGAAGTCTAAAATAAGCTGATCTACTAAAATCATATGTGTAGACGGTGCATTTTTTCTGCTTAATGTACTATATCCCACTTCATGAGAACCAATGCTGAGAGTAAAATAACGCCCTGCATTGGTAGATGGAAATAATGTCAGTGCCCACATGCCTTGGTAATCTAAAAAATACTTTAAACCAGATATGGCAAATAACTCTTGTAAATATTTGTAGAAAAGCTCATCAGTAAACATTCTATCAACTTTTGGCTTATATAGAATATAGCTTTCATCTAGGTTATTTAGAATATTGCGCGCCTCCTTTTCTGATATATAAAATAATTCTTTCTGCTTAATCATTTGAGTATTTAATTTATGTCGAAAAGTGTAATGTAAGGCGTGCTCGACAGTTCTCCAATCTGAAACATGGCGAAAATCAATTAAATGCCATGCCCCTAAACCCCTATAGGGTTCGGTATTATTAATTTCTTTTATTCGTTTTATTGGTGGGTAAGCAGTTCCCCCAATTTTTATACAATCGGAATTTTTTGAGGATAAAATGTAGATATAGCCTTGCTTTTTTATAGATTGCATGAATTTAAACTCAAAGATAGTAATATATGTGTTTTGGTTACAAAAAAGCAGATTACATGACTGTAATCTGCTTATGTTTGTAATGCCGCTATTTTTTATAGCACTTTAACAATACTTTCACACAGATAATGAATATTGTCTTCGGTGATACCGGCGACGTTGATGCGACCGGAGCGCACGGCGTAAATAGCGAATTCGTCTTTCAGGCGATCCACTTGTTCCGGGCTGAGGCCGCTGAATGAGAACATGCCGTTTTGTTCGATGATGAAAGAGAAATCTTGCTCAGCGCCGTATTCCTTCAACAGATCAACGAATTTTTGGCGCATGGTTTTAATGCGTTGGCGCATTTCTGCCAGTTCGGCAATCCAGTCGGCTTTCAGTTCTGCATCGCCCAATACCAGAGCTACCGCACTTGCACCATGCGAAGATGGGTTGGAATACAGGGTGCGGATAATCGATTTCACTTGGCTGAATGCAGTTTCGGCAGTGGCTTGATCGGCAGCTACCAGCGTAAATGCACCGACCCGTTCATTGTATAAACCGAAGTTTTTCGAGAACGAGCTGGCGACCAGTAATTCTTTATGATTAGCGGCAAAGGCACGCAAGCCTTGTGCATCTTCGTCCAAACCGTTGGCTAAACCTTGATAGGCGAAGTCAAACAGCGGCAACCAACCGTTTTTCAGCGACATTTCGGCTAATTGTTGCCATTGCGTCGGAGTCGGGTCGATTCCGGTCGGGTTGTGGCAGCAGCCGTGCAACAACACCACATCGCCTTCGCTGGCGTTGCTGAGATCGGCGATCATGTTGTCCCAATCTAGAGCACGGGTTTCTTCATTATAGTAACGGTAGTTGCGGATGGTGATGCCGACGGCGTTGAAGATCGCATTGTGGTTTGGCCAAGTCGGGGCGCTGATCCAGACGTTTTGCGCATTGGTTTGGCGTTTGATAAATTCTGCCGCGACACGCAATGCGCCGGTTCCGCCCAGGCTTTGTGCGGTTTTGGCTCGTTTGCTATTGACGATTTCACTGTTTTCGCCGAATAACAAGGCTTGGGTGAATTGGTTATAGGCGGCAACGCCATCAATCGTCAGGTAATTTTTGCTGTTTTCACTTTCCAAAAGGCGTTTTTCTGCCGCTTTCACCGCTTTTACGATGGGCGTTAGGCCGTTGGCATCTTTGTATACGCCGATACCCAAGTTGATTTTGTTGGCACGGGTTTCGGATTTAAACGCTTCGCCTAGCCCTAAAATTGGATCGGCGGGAGCGGCTTGGATTTTTTCAAACATAGTGAGTTCCTTTGATGTTGTGAATGTTATTATAAAATGAAGTCTTTATTTATACTGATTTTTAATGCAGATAACAATCTTAAAAACTAAAAATCAGCTTAATTTGCTTATTGCCCATGCCAAGCCGGAATGGTAATCCTCAGGCAGTAAATCTTCCAATCGGCGCAGATTTTCAACTAACACGTTTTTGTTCGGGTGTGAGAGGTTGATATGCCCGACTTTGCGCCCCGACCGCACTTCTTTGCCGTACCAATGCAGTTGGCTAAACGGCAGGTTCAGCCATTGCGGATGATGTTCCGTGCCGATTAAATTCACCATTACACTCGGCATAAAAATCTCCAACTGCGGTGTCGGCAGGTTGAGCAGCGCACGCAGATGCAATTCAAATTGGCTGACCGAACACCCCAGTTGTGTCCAGTGTCCGCTGTTGTGAACCCGAGGCGCTAGTTCGTTAATCAGCAGTTTGTCGCCGATCACAAAACACTCCATCGCCATCACGCCGATATAGTCCAGTTTGTGCATGATAGCGCTGAGCATGGCTTCGGCTTGTGCCTGCAAAGTGCGGTCAACACCAAGTTGTACGCTGTAGCGCAGAATACCGTTTTGTTGCAAGTTGTGGGTGACAGGGTAGAAGCGGGTTGTGCTGTCGCTGAAACGGGCGCCGACCAGCGAGACCTCATAATCAAACGGAATAAAGGCTTCGGCGATTACCTCGCCGAACAGATCATCAGTGATCAGATCACGGTTATCGGCAGTCACAATCCATTGTCCACGTCCGTCATAGCCGCCGCTGCGGCGTTTCACCACCACTTTTTCGCCGACTTGCTGAAATATTTGCCCCCATTGTTCGGCAGAATTTAGCGGTTGCCATGGTGAGGTTGGTAAATTGAGCTCGTCTAACAACGATTTTTGTGAATAGCGATCAGCCAATAAGCCAAAGACATTGCGGTTGATAAAATTCGGATGGGAAGCCAGTGCGGTGGTGAGTGGCGTGATTTGCCAACGCTCGATTTCAGCAGTGATGATTGCGTCAGGTTCAATTTCAAAAAGGGGAGCGGCAAAGTCTAACGGCTGCACCCCAATATCCAATGGGGCGCCAGCATAACGCAACATGCGTCCCAATTGTCCGTTGCCTAACACATAAACCGATGGATAAATGGCACTTTTTTGCATGGCGCTTTCCTTATAGTAAACGGGGATCGGGATTATCTAACACCGCTTGGGTCTGTTGCGCACGAAATTGCTGTAAGCGTTGCGTCAGTGCAGTATCGTGGTTGGCTAAAATCTGCGCCGCCAGTAAACCAGCATTGGCAGCGCCTGCGGCACCGATTGCCAAGGTGCCGACCGGAATACCTTTCGGCATTTGCACGATAGAATACAGGCTGTCGATTCCGCTCAGCACCGCACTTTTCACCGGCACACCCAACACCGGCACAAGGGTTTTGGCAGCGATCATCCCTGGCAGATGTGCAGCACCGCCGGCACCGGCGATAATCACCTGATAACCGTTGCTCGATGCTTGTTCGGCAAAACTGAATAATTTATCTGGCGTGCGGTGGGCAGAGACGATTTCCACATGGTAAGGCACTTGCAGTTGATCCAATACATTGGCGGCTTCGATCATGGTTGACCAATCACTTTGCGACCCCATTACGATGGCGATTTTGGCAGACATAAAGTTGATAATTCCCTCTGTTTGCGGTTGAAGTTGCGATGGAACGGCGTTGGTTTTACGCTGAAAAGTGCGGTAAGGATAACATGATTTCAACAGAAATTAAGTCCTGTGCGCTACCTTGAGAAAATATTTTATCTTTTTTAATCGGATAACGGGGATTCGATTGCAACTTGACGGAGAAAATTCTATTCTTACGGGCTAAAACACGCATAATAAATACTACGGAGCAGACGATGTCAGCAAAAGCAAAATACAGAAAAGATTATAAAAAACCGGACTATACTGTCACTGATATTTTTCTTGATTTTCAATTGGATCCCCAACATACCCGCGTTGTCAGTAAATCACAAGTTGCGCGTTTGAACTCTGAGGCACAGCAGCTGCGGTTGGACGGACACGGTTTTCAGTTTGCTTCGATCAAATTAAACGGACAGCCGTTTACGACTTATCAGCAAGATGCAGAATCGCTGCAATTGGATCTCAGCGGCTTAAATCTCGATCATTTTGAGCTGGAAATCGAAACGCTTTTAAAACCGGCGGAAAATACCTCGTTGCAAGGTTTATATCAATCCGGAGACGGTTTCTGCACCCAGTGCGAAGCAGAGGGCTTTCGTCAAATCACCTATATGCTGGATCGCCCCGATGTGTTGGCTCGCTATACCACGCGGATTACCGCAGATAAAACCCAATATCCGTTTTTATTGTCAAACGGCAACCGTGTCGCCACCGGCGATATGCTTGACGGGCGCCATTGGGTCGAATGGCAAGATCCATTCCCGAAACCGAGCTATCTGTTTGCCTTGGTCGCGGGGGATTTTGACCTGCTGCAAGACCGTTTTATCACCAAGAGCGGTCGCGAAGTAGCGTTGGAGCTGTACGTGGATAAAGGCAATCTGAATCGCGCCGATTGGGCGATGCAGAGCCTGAAAAAATCAATGAAATGGGACGAAGAACGGTTTGATCTGGAATATGATTTGGATATTTACATGATCGTGGCGGTTGATTTTTTCAATATGGGCGCAATGGAGAACAAGGGCTTGAATGTGTTCAACTCCAAGTTTGTGTTGGCAAATCCAGCAACCGCAACCGATGAAGACTATCATAATGTTGAAGCGGTGATCGCCCACGAATATTTCCACAATTGGACTGGCAACCGTGTGACTTGTCGTGACTGGTTCCAGCTCAGCTTAAAAGAGGGGCTGACCGTGTTTCGCGATCAAGAATTCTCCTCTGATACCGGCTCAAGAGCGGTGCAGCGGATCAATAACGTCAAAATTCTGCGCACGGTACAATTCGCTGAAGATGCCGGCCCGATGGCACACCCGATTCGTCCGGAAAAAGTAATTGAAATGAATAACTTTTATACTGTCACCGTGTATGAAAAAGGTTCGGAAGTGATCCGTATGCTGCACACGTTATTAGGCGAAGTGCGGTTTCAACAGGGCATGAAATTGTATATTACCGAAAATGACGGCAAAGCAGCGACCTGCGAAGATTTTGTGTCGGCAATGGAGCGTGCATCCGGCGTGGATTTAACGCTATTCCGCCGTTGGTACAGCCAATCCGGTACGCCGGAATTGACGATCAGCGACGAGTATGACGAACGTAACCATGTTTATCGTTTGCATGTGTCGCAACTGACGGCGCCAACCCACGATCAATTGGATAAAATTAACCTGCATATTCCGTTGAAAATTGAGTTATATGATCCACAAGGCAAACCGCAGGAGCTGCAAAGCGAAAACGGCTTGGTTAGTAATGTGTTGGATATTGTGCAACATCACCAAACCTTTGAATTCCATCATATTTACGTGCGGCCTACTCCAGCACTGTTGTGTGATTTTTCAGCACCGGTAAAACTGGATTATGCTTATACGGATCAACAGCTGCTGCTTTTGCTGCGCCATGCTAAAAATGATTTTATCCGTTGGGACGCCGCACAAATGCTGCTGTCGAATGAATTGCGTCAAAATCTGCAACGCCAACAAAACGGGGAGGCGATGCAAATTAGTCCGCTATTGCTGGATACTTTCCAGTCCATTTTAGAGCAATATCAACAAGATGTGGAATTGACAGCATTGATGTTGACCTTGCCGAAAGAGACCGAATTTGCCGAGCAGTTTAAAGTGATCGACCCTAGTGGTATCCATCAGGTACGTAAATTCTTGCAGAAGAGTATCGCCGAATATTTGAAAGCGTCATTGTTGAAAATTTATCATCGGATCGACCTGCCTGAATATCGCATTGAACGGCAGGACATTGCCTTACGCAGCCTGCGCAATGTTTGCTTAAGTTATTTGGCGGTGACGGAATTTGGTAATGCGTTGGTTAATACGCATTATCTGCATGCTAACAATATGACCGACACACTTGCCGCACTGGCGGCAGCGAGCAGCGCTGCACTACCGTGCCGCGATAATTTATTGACGGATTTTGAACACAAATGGGCGCATGACGGCTTGGTGATGGACAAATGGTTCGCGTTGCAAGCCACACGTCCGGACGAAGATGTGCTGCAAAATGTAATGAAATTAATGGATCACTCAAGTTTCAAATTCAACAATCCCAACCGATTGCGGGCGTTGGTGGGCAGTTTTGCCAACCAAAACCCGAATGCTTTCCATGCGATTGATGGCTCAGGCTACCGCTTTTTGGTTGAGGTGCTGATAAAATTAAACCGCAGTAATCCGCAAATCGCTTCGCGCTTAATTGAGCCACTGATTCGATTGGGACGCTACGATGCGCAACGCCAAACCCTGATGAAACGTGGCTTGGAACGCTTGGCAAAAATTGAAAATTTGTCGAAGGATCTGTTTGAAAAAATCGAAAAAGCGTTAGAGTAACGGTTTTGTTATGTTTTCGGTTAAAAACTGTGCTTTAAAATTGTGCTTAATTAAAATAGAGGCTGGATAATATGTATTCTTTCATCAAAAAAGGCTTGTTTTCACTGGATGCCGAGCAGGCACATAATGTTACCTTGAAAACACTGGGCATGATCGGTAAAACTCCGGCAAAATACTTGCTACAGACCACACTTCGATGTCCGCAGGGTACGTCGAAAACCTGTATGGGGATTCGCTTTAAAAATCCGATCGGCTTAGCTGCCGGTGCGGATAAAAATGGTGATGCAATTGACGGTTTCGCTGCGCTGGGTTTCGGTTTTATTGAAGTCGGCACAGTGACACCGTTGGCACAAGATGGCAATCCGAAGCCGCGCCAGTTTCGTTTATTAGAGGCTGAAGGGATTATCAACCGTAACGGTTTTAATAATCGTGGCGTGGATTATCTGGTTGAAAACGTTAAAAAAGCGAACTATGACGGCGTGATTGGGATCAATATCGGCAAAAACAGCACCACTTCGGTCGAAAACGGCAAAGGCGATTATATTTATTGCCTGAACAAAGTGTATAACCATGCCGGTTATATTACGATCAATATCTCATCACCGAATTCGCCGGGGTTGCGTCAGTTACAATACGGCGAAGCGCTGGACGATTTATTGCAAGGTATTAAACTGCGACAGAAAGAGCTGGCGGATTATTATAATAAATATGTGCCGATTGCGGTCAAAATTGCGCCGGATCAAACCGAAGAAGAGCTGGTGCAGATCGCTGACACGTTGCGTCGGCATAAAATGGATGGCGTGATTGCCACCAACACCACGATTTCGCGTGATAGTGTACAGGGTGTTGCCAATGCTGAGCAACAGGGCGGTTTAAGCGGCAAACCGCTACAGGCATTAAGCACTCAAATTATTTCTCGTCTATATCAGGAGTTGCAAGGTGAAATTCCGATTATCGGCAGCGGTGGCATTGATTCCGTGGCAAGCGGACAGGAAAAAATCATTGCCGGTGCTGAATTGCTGCAACTGTATTCCGGTTTGATCTATCACGGACCGCACTTGGTCAAATCGTTGGTGGAAGGGATTAAGTAAAATCATTAAAGTGTGAAAAAATTGGGTTCGTATTTTGTTGCGAACCCAATTTTGTTTATGCGTTAAACTTTCTTCGCCAACATCGTGACAAACTTCAGTTTGATCCGGTTGCCGTCGGCGTCGGTTTTGTGTAGTTCGCCTGGTGCTTCGGTGTATTTGATCAACTCCCAGTCTTGGTAGTAATTTTTCAATTCGTTTTCAGCAAAGGTGAAAGAGAACGGCATCGGGCAAGGCATATCCTCGGTGGACATTGCGGCAACAATCAGGTTATAACCGCCTGGATTGGTGTGTTGCTGCATGTTGGCGATAATTGCTGGAATTCTATCTCGCTGCAGGAACATTAGCACCACGGTTGAAAGAATAAAATCGTAGTTATCTTGAATTGCTGCTTGGTTAATGTCGTAAAGTGCGGTTTTGATGTTGTCGCATTTTTCTTTTTCGATGAGCGAGTGCAAAAATTCAATGCTGTTTGGGTTATGATCCCAAGCGTCCACCTCAAAGCCTTGCACCCCTAAGAACAGTGAATTCCGCCCTTGTCCGCAGCCTAAATCCAGCGTTTTACACGGCGCAATCTGCTTGACTGCGTTGATCACTTCGGAGTGGGTTTGCGTCATATTGTATTTTTTGGCGGCGTAGTCTTGCGGTAGGCAATAAAACTCCAGATAGCATTGCAAGTCATCGGAAAGTGGCGCAACCCGATGCCACTGTTGCGGCTCGACAAACGGCGCTTGATTTTCGACATCAAATACATGGGTCGCCGTCACATTGCCGGATTCGTCCAGTTCAACATATTGCAATGATCCGGCAAGAATTGTCACTTTTGCCCAAGTGCCGACTTTGGTATTGTGCATTTCTCGGAACATTTGCGGCAGGGTATCTGTGGTCCAAACCGGCATTTTTTTGTAAGCGATAAGTTTTGTGTGCATAAATTGCGATCCTTAAGATATATTTAAAATGTTGTTTAATTGGATTCTAAAGAAAAATTGCACGGCTGGCAATTATTTCCGACAAGTTTAGTCAAGTTTAATGCTATGCTGTTCATCAATTTAGCATAATGTTAGAATTCGTCGATTTATTTATCCAACACACATTTATTCTACAAAAGGAGTTTTTATGGCAGCAGAAACCACAACCGTTGATCTTCAGGCACAAACCGTGGAAGTGCTGAAGCAGATTCAGCAATTGGATTTTAATACCGTGTTAAACCAATGGATTATCCCCTACGGCACCAAAATCTTATTGGCAATTGCAATTTATTTTATCGGTAAATCGGTGGCGCGCTTTTTGAGTGGTCTGCTGGGCAAAGCAGTACTGCGCTCCAGTAAAGACGAGATGTTGCAAGGATTTGTCGGCTCGATCAGTTATTTTCTGTTTTTGTTGATCGTAGTGATTGCAGCATTGTCGCAGCTGGGCATTAACACTAGTTCTTTGGTTGCTTTAATTGGTGCTGCCGGTTTGGCCATCGGGCTAGCGTTGCAAAATTCACTGCAAAATTTCGCTGCTGGGGTGATGATTTTGGTGTTTAAACCATTTCGTAAGGGGGATTATATTGAAGCTGGCGGTGTTGCCGGTGTGGTGAATCAAATCGGTTTATTGGTGGTGGAACTGCGAACCGGCGATAACAAAACGGTGTTGGTGCCGAACGGCAAAGTGTTTGGTGACAGTATCACCAACTATTCAACCAACGAAACCCGTCGAGTTGATTTTATCTTCGATATCGATTACAGCAGTGACATCACCGCCGCGAAACAGATTATTGCCGACTGTTTGGCGCAAGAATCCCGCGTACTGCAAAATCCGGAACCGACGATTGTGGTAGGTTCACTGGCATCAAACAGCGTGCAGTTGTTTGTGCGTCCATGGGCAAGAACCGCCGATTATTGGGGTGTCTATTTTGCGATTACCGAAAAAGTGAAGTTGGAGTTCGATAGAGCGGGTATTGCAATTCCGTTTAACCAGCTAAACGTACATCTGGATCAGGATTTAGTGGTCGGGATTGAGAAAAAAACCAATTAATTATAGTAACCAAAAATCAAGTGCGGTGTTGAACCGCACTTAGGGTCTGTTGATCTTTGTTTATATTTTGAGTTGTCGTTTAAAATGAGCACAATCTAGGCGTAAGCCGAAATCAATAGTGGGACTATTGATGAGGATTACAACGACGAGTGTGCTCATTTTAAACACAATCCGCAGGACTATGACTGTTTTTCGCCATTACTTTTCGCTACTACAGCGGCGTTAAAAGCTGTTCGTTTAGAATGACTAAACTTCACAACTTTTGCCTTGTATTGGAGAAAAAGAGTCTATAGCTCAAATTATAAACAAAGATCAACAGACCCTAATAACTT
>NZ_VDHF01000025.1:0-13523 GCF_006228025.1 Testudinibacter crocodili | reverse complement strand
AGTATGTTTTAAAGAATGATTTTTAGGGAGGCTTATTTTGGTAATAAAGCTAATCTTGATATAATTTTATTACAAAATAAGAAAAATCTCTTGGTAATACGATGATCTTGCAAGAGGTTTGCTGAACTCTCGTAGCGTTTAGCAAAGATTAGCTTTATTATTACACTAGGGGAGGCTATTGAAACAGTAGAGGAAATCGAGTCTGCTGTGTAGGAATATATTGCGTTTAACAATCACATCATGGTTCAGCTCAAATTAATCTGACAGACACATTGTTTTAAACAGGTGACTGTCAGATTGGGTTTGGTCTTCTACAATTATGCCCGGTACAATAGCCAATCATTTTATTAAATAGTCCAATTTTGGGGACTGATTAGCAATAAGATTCTGATTATTCCGTAGTTTTATCTTTGATCACGCTAGTTGCGGCGTTACGGCTGACTGAAGCAATGCCTTTTTTGGCGATGGCTTCTGAGCTGTAATATTGGCTGCGACCGATTTCTTGATGATTTTTGGCTTTCAAAACGAAATACGGCTTATCGTTTTTCGCCACCCGAATTTCATAGGCAGCAGGATCAGCACCGTTTTTTTGCACCGAAGCGATGCCGTTTTCCGCTGCTGCTCGGGTTTTATACAGTTCACTGGTCAAAATGACTTGGCTGTTTGCTGCTTTTAAGTTGAACATAAATTGTCCATCTTTTGCCACTTTTAATTCATACCAACCTTGTGCCATGGTTTACTCTCCTTCGTTTAAAATAATTAAAAAAATCGTAGGATTTTCCCTGCGATCTGCGTCACCAGCTACGCTAGATAGGATAATTTTTTTTTAATTTATTTCAATGCTTTTGTTATAAAAAATCAGCTTTGATCACAAATGTTTCTTGCTGAAAGTGCGGTTCTTGCCTATTATGCCGCTCAATTCTATTTTTTAGTTAATAAGATGATGAGATTAGCATGACGCAACAAACCTATATCACTGGTAAAGATGCAGCGTTGGAAGACAGTATCCAGCGTTTTCAAAGCAAATTGCAGCAATTGGGCTTTAATATTGAGGAAACGTCTTGGTTGAATCCGGTGCCGAATGTGTGGTCGGTGCATATCCGCGATAAGGATTGCCCGCAATGTTTCACCAATGGCAAAGGCGCCAGCAAAAAAGCAGCGCTGGCATCAGCATTGGGCGAATATTTTGAGCGCCTTTCCACTAACTACTTTTTTGCCGATTTCTTTCTGGGCAATGGGATTGCCGAAGGGGAGTTTGTGCATTATCCGACGGAAAAATGGTTTCCGATCATGGATGAAAACGAGCTGCCTGTTGGAATATTAGATGATTATCTGCATCAATATTACAATCCACAACAAGAGCTGACCGCACTTCAGTTGGTGGATTTACAATCGGGCAATGCGGCACGCGGCATTGTGGCGATGCCGTATATTCGCCAACTTGATCAGCAAACGGTGTATATTCCGCAAGCGATTATTGCCAATTTATATGTTTCCAACGGCATGTCTGCTGGCAACAGCGAAAATGAAGCACGGGTGCAGGGCTTGTCGGAAGTGTTTGAACGTTATGTGAAAAACAAGATTATCAGCGAAGCCATCAGTCTGCCGGAAATTCCAGCGGAGGTGATAGCGCGCTATCCGCATATTCAAGCGGCAATTGAAAGTCTTGAAAAACAAGGCTTTCCAATTTTAGCTTACGACGCTTCGCTGGGCGGGCAATATCCGGTGATTGCGGTGATTTTGCTGAATCCAAGCAATGGCACGTGCTTTGCCTCGTTTGGTGCACATCCGAATTTCAAAGTTGCCTTAGAGCGCACTGTCACCGAGCTATTGCAAGGACGAAGCTTGAAAGATTTGGATGTATTTATGCCGCCATCGTTTGATAATGCGGATGTGGCTGAACATGCTAATTTGGAAACACACTTCATTGATTCTAGCGGTTTAATTTCATGGGATCTGTTTAAACAGCAGAGTGATTATGCCTTTGTTGATTGGGATTTTTCCGGCAGTACCGAGCAGGAATTTGCCAATTTGATGGCGATTTTCAATGCCGAGCAGCAAGAGGTGTATATCATGGATTACAACCATCTGGATGTTTACGCCTGTCGGATTATTGTGCCGGGCATGTCGGATATTTATCCGGTGGATGATTTGATCTATGCCAACAATAATATGGGCATGGAGTGGCGTGAGATTTTGCTTGATCTACCGCACTTTCACCACGATAAGGAAACTTATCTCGAATTATTGGAGCAGTTAGATGAACAAGGCATTGATGATTTTACCCGTGTGCGTGAATTTATCGGCATTGTGGCGCCGCCAAAATCCGGTTGGCAAACCTTGCGAATCGGCGAGCTGAAATCAATGCTTTATCTTGCTTGTGGTGATTGGGAAAATGCGCTGGATTGGGCAAACTGGACAATGGAAACCAGCGCTTCGGTGTTTAGTGATGAGCGCAATAATTACTACCGTTGTTTGATTCAGTCACTGCAACTGTATTTAGACGACAAGCGTGATCCGGCACAATATCGTGTAGTATTCGAGCGTTTATACGGTGAAAGTGCGGTTGCAGCGTGCTGGGCGGCGATCAACGGCGGCAATCCGTTCTATGATTTAATCGCAGGCGATGAGTCGTTGGCAACGTTTGGCGCACACCAAAAATTGCTTGCTGCCTACCAGAAATTGCAACGTGCTAAAATATCAAAGTGCTAAAATATCAAAGTGCTAAATAATGTGTACCAAAGTGCGGTTTTATCGCCGCTAAACAGTGACTAAATTGAAAATTGATTAGCAATTGGGCGGCTTTTACGCCGCCCTGTCAGCATTAATAACGATAGTGCCCAATCATATTATATTTCAACAACACATCCTCTTCCTGCGTACCAAAACCAATATTGTGAATAATCAATGGAACACCGCTACGGCTCTTTTTGTCTGAGACAATGCCAATATGCGGCGCATTATTTGGCAAACGCCAAGTGACGATATCGCCAGCAAGAAAATCTTCGATTTTGGTTAGCGACCGCACTTTGGCATGGCGGTTAAAAAAGGCTTCCAGATTCGGCACACGGCGGTGGTCGATATTGCGGTCAGTCGATTTCAGCCCCCAGATTTTAGGGTATTTGTTCCACGCTTTTTTCATATCTTCGTGTACCAGTTGTTGCAAATCTTGGTTTTGATGACGTAAAGCACGGATCACCACATCGGTGCAAACGCCTTTGTACTGTGCAATATCGCCCATCGGATAGGCTAAACGCTGATAGCCGGAATCATAAAACAAGGTGACACCAATCTGTTTTCTGGCATCGTTGACCAATTGTTTACCGTCTATATTGGCGGCTAAAACAGGAGAAACAAGCAGTAGGCTGAAGCATAACCCACAACATAACTCACAACATAACTCACAACATAACCTACAAAGTCTTTTTATCATTGATATATCCTCATGCTTACGAAATAAAGGTTTAGTAAACAAAAAACCTCTCGTGTTAGGCGAGAGGTTTTATCAGTATCATCAAAAGCGTAATTTGATTATTTTGTGATTATTCAACCACTAAAGTACGGCAAGTGTTAGTGCCGCCTTCGGCAAGCTCGTCACCTTGTGTTAACAATACCAAATCACCAGAAACTAAATAGCCTTTATCTTTCAGCAGTTCAATCGCATTTTTTGCGCCTTCTACAGTACGGCTGGCTTCTTCACAATAAACCGGGGTGACGCCACGGTATAACGCTGCTAAATTCAACGCTTGTTGATTACGGGAAAGCGCAAAGATCGGCAAGCCGGAGCTGACACGCGACATCAAAAGTGCGGTACGACCAGAGCTGGTCATCGCGATAATGGCACTGACGCCTTGCAGGTGGTTAGCAGCATACATTGCAGACATCGCCACAGACTCTTCAATGTTGTTAAATACCGCATCCATACGATGGCGGGAAACATTGATGCTTGGCATTTTTTCTGCGCCCAGACACACTTTTGCCATTGAAGCAACGGTTTCAGCGGGGTATTGACCGGCTGCGGTTTCTGCAGACAACATTACTGCGTCAGTTCCGTCCAGCACCGCATTGGCTACGTCCATCACTTCGGCACGGGTTGGCATCGGATTACTGATCATGGATTCCATCATTTGGGTTGCGGTGATCACGACACGGTTTAATCGGCGTGAACGGCGGATCAATTTTTTCTGTACGCCGACCAATTCAGGATCACCGATTTCAACCCCTAAGTCACCACGGGCAACCATGATGACATCGGAAGCAAGGATCACATCGTCCATGGCTTCATCGCTGGCAACGGCTTCGGCACGCTCAACTTTCGCGACGATTTTAGCGTTTAAGCCGGCTTCGGTCGCCAATTGGCGTGCGTAATGCAAATCTGCACCGTTACGTGGGAAAGAGACTGCCAGGTAATCTACACCGATTTTTGCTGCCGTGATAATGTCGGCTTTATCTTTTGCTGTCAAAGCGTCAGCGGATAAACCGCCGCCCAGTTTGTTGATCCCTTTATTGTTTGACAACGGGCCACCGACAGTGACTTCGGTGAATACTTTGTTGCCTTCGGTAGACAACACTTTCAATTGCACACGACCGTCGTCCAATAACAGAATATCGCCAGGGACTACATCTTTCGGTAATTCTTTATAGTCTAGTCCGACACCGTCTTGATTGCCTTCACCTTTTGGTAAATCGGCATCCAGTACGAATTTGTCACCGATATTTAACAAAATTTTGCCATCTTTAAACGTAGAAACACGAATTTTAGGACCTTGCAGATCACCTAAGATTGCGACTTGTTTGCCTAATTTTTTCGCAATTTCACGCACGCGGTTGGCACGCCCGATATGATCATCCGGAGTACCATGAGAAAAGTTCATACGAACGACATTGGCACCAGCCGCTATAATTTTTTCCAGATTGTTATCACGGTCGGTTGATGGGCCCATAGTGCAAACAATTTTCGTTCTTCTCAGTCTTCTAGACATGAACATACCTCTAAAGTATTGGTTATTGATTAAATATTACGTGTTTTGATAGAAAGCTTGCTATCAGTGATAAAATTGGCGTTATTATACGCTCAAATTAAATTTAGATCGAGATCACAAACTGGAAATTTTTGTTTTGTTTGCCATTACAAACGGTTATCTTAGTAGCATAAAATTTGATTAAAACGATTTATTAAAGTGAGAAGGGGGTTATATGCGAATTTTTATTATGCGCCACGGCGAAGCCGAAACGATGGCAAAAATCGATGCGGACAGAAATTTGACCGCTCATGGAATACAGCAAGCGAAAGAACAGGGAGAATGGTTGACTGAAGCTGCCAACCATATTGATCGGGTGATTGTCAGTCCGTATAACCGTGCTTTGCAAACCTATGAGCATTTGGCGGCAAGCACCGCAACCAATATGCCATCGGAAATTGAAACCTGGGAGGCGGTAACGCCTTATGGTAACAGCACCATGGCGGTAGATTATCTATCCAATTTATGTCGCGATGGAGTCAAAAATGTGTTGATTGTTTCCCATTTGCCGTTTGTGGAAGACTTGGTGACCGCACTTTGTGAATCGCCGCAACAGGTTGGCTTCAGTACCGGCACGATTGCCGAAATAGAATGGCAAGGCGAACAGGGCGAGTTTATTTGCAGCAACCGTCCGGAGGTTTAATCGAATAATCATGCAAATTGTGCTGGCTTTAAACGCAAAAAGCATCTCGTGATGAGATGCTTTTTTAAAATCTGGTTGCGGGGGCTGGATTTGAACCAACGACCTTCGGGTTATGAGCCCGACGAGCTACCAAGCTGCTCCACCCCGCGTCTGTAGGAGGCGTAATATACGCTTTTTTTAGTATAATACAAGCGACTTTTTCGGAAATTTTTTTAAGTGTCGAAATAAACATCAAATTGTGTATTATCTGTCAGCTTATTATCCATTATAACGAAAGGTCGCTAGAAAGAGGGGTGATCGCCTCTATATTTTCCCCCCCTTTTTTGTTAATGTACTGCTCTTTAGTCATATTTAGCCAAATTTTAGTTGCTATATACAGGAAGTGCAGGATCCATGATCAAATCTAAGATTCAATTCGGGTTGATTGCTTCGGCAATGTTATTTTTATCTGCATGTGGCTCTACGCCAAGCAATACTCAGCAGGATGAACGCAGCCTGCATCAAAAAATGGGGGCGGTGTATCAAGGTCGTAGCTATATTAGTCCGGCACAAAATCTGGTGTCAGTTTCAGCTGTTGCTCACCGAGGCAATGTGGTCAACCAAGGGGATTTTTTAACCCAACTGTCGATTATTGAAAACACTTCGCCACGCATGGCGAACAATTATGCCTCAACTTACAATAAGGTGGTCGGCTGGGTGTTGTCGGGAGCGAACGTGGAGCAGCTTAACCAATACGGTGTTAATTTGCAGCAGATGCGTGGGGAAGATGGTTATCAAAATGTGCTGATGACCGGTTATTTCTCACCGGTTATCCATGCGCGTAAAACGCCACAAGGTAAATATCAGCATCCAATTCATGCTTTACCACAAGATAAACGCTATAGCCGTGCACAAATTTATGCCGGTGCGTTAAACGGCAAAGGAATGGAGCTGGCATACAGTGACTCGATGTTGGACAATTTTTTGCTCGGCGTGCAGGGCAGTGGCTATGTGGATTTTGGCAATGGTACGCTGAACTATTTCGCTTACGCCGGACAAAACGGTTTTAAATATCAGGCGATCGGGCGTTTGTTGGTTGAACAGGGCGAAATTGAAAAAGAGAAAATGTCGATTCAAGCGATTCGTGATTGGGCGAACCGCAATCCGTCACGTTTGCAGGGGTTGTTGGAGCAGAATCCGTCTTATGTCTTCTTTAAAAATGATCCCAATGGCAAAGTGCGGGGATCGGCAGGTATTCCCTTAGTGCCGTTGGCGTCGTTGGCGTCCGATCGCAGTGTGATCCCATCTGGCAGTGTATTACTGGTAGAAGAACCGTTGATCGACAACAAAGGCAACTGGACTGGACAACATCAATTGCGCTTGATGGTGGCATTGGATGTTGGCGGTGCGGTTAAAGGGCAGCATTTCGATCTTTATCAAGGTATCGGTGATGATGCCGGACATCGGGCAGGTTTGATGAAGCACTACGGACGTGTTTGGCTGTTGAAATAGAATATGGAAAGAATGGATAACTACCAACGCCGTTTTGGCGGTATTGGGCGATTGTACGGACCGCAAGCGTTGTCCGTATTGGCGGCGGCACATGTTTGTGTGGTGGGTATCGGTGGTGTCGGTTCATGGGCGGTAGAGGCGTTGGCACGTAGTGGCATCGGTAAAATTACCTTGATCGATATGGATGATATTTGTGTCACCAATGTAAACCGCCAGTTGCATGCGCTGAGCGACAACATCGGGCAATTGAAAACCGAAGTTATGCAACAGCGGATTGAGCAAATTAATCCGCAATGTCAAGTCACGCTGATTGATGATTTTTTATCACTGGACAATATAGCTGATTACATTCGCACTGATTTTGATTATGTGATTGATGCGATTGACAGTGTCAAAGTCAAAGCAGCGCTGATTGCCTATTGTAAACGTAATAAAATTCGGGTGATCACCACTGGTGGCGCAGGCGGGCAAACCGATCCGACCCAAATTCAGATCGCCGATTTAAGCCGTACCATTCAAGACCCGTTGGCGGCAAAAGTGCGGTCATTACTGCGCAAACAGTACAATTTTAGTCAGAATCCGAAACGAAAATTTGGGGTCGATACCGTTTTTTCGACCCAACCACTTATCTTCCCGAAAATGGAAGGTGATTGCCAACTGTCCGCGAGTATGAATTGTGCGAACGGATTCGGTGCGGCAACCATGGTGACGGCGACTTTTGGTTTTTTTGCCGTTGCCAGAGTGCTGGAAAAGCTGTTGAGCCAACCAGCAAATTAATTGGGGATAACCCCGAATCTTAACAAGGAAAAAGCATGAAAATAATAAATAAATCATTGGCAGGCGTGCTCCTCACAACTATTGCCTACACTGCCCAGGCAGAGATTGTCACAACGGTTAAACCACTGGGATTTATTGCCGCTGCGGTGGCAGACGGTGTCACTTCAACCTCGGTATTGTTGCCGACAGGGGCTTCACCGCACGACTATAATATGCGCCCGTCAGACTTGCAGCGACTGCAACAAGCCGAACTGGTGGTCTGGGTTGGGCAGGATTTGGAAACCTTTCTCAGTAAAAGTATTGGTCGCTTAGAGCCCAAAAAAGTGCTGCAAATTGAGAAAATGGACGGCATTCAACAGCTGTTAGGTGAAGCGCTGCATGTGCATGCGGAAGGAGATGATCATGGACACGACCACGGTCATAACCATACTCACGATCATGATGGTCCGCCAGGGCTGCAAGATGAACATGACCACGACCACGCACATGGACACGACCATAGCCATGACCATAGCCATGACCACGTACATGGACACGATCACCAACATGGCGGGCTACAAACCGATTGGCATGTTTGGTTTTCCAGTGATATCAGTGAAAAAATTGCAGAGCAAATTGCGACTCGTCTAAGTCAAAACTATCCCGCAAAAGCAGATTTGATTCAACAAAATTTAGTCGAATTCAAACAAAGTATTAGCGCAAAACAGCAACAGTTGAGAAAACAGTTGGATCCGATTAAAAGCAAGGGCTACTATGTGTTCCACGATGCTTACGGCTATTTTGAACGCCAATACGGCTTAAACCATTTAGGGTCGTTTACTATCAACCCGACAGTAGCGCCTGGAGCGAAAAAATTGAATGAAATCAAAGCAGATATTGAAGCGCATAAAGCACAATGTCTGTTTGCAGAGCCACAATTTACCCCACGCTTGCTGGAAACGCTGCATAAAAATACTGGAGTTACGTTGGGCGTAATCGACCCGATGGGCGAAAAAATTGCATTAAGCAAAACAGCATATACCGATTATTTGCAATCGCTGGCGGACAGTTTTTCACAGTGTTTAGCAAAATAGTTTTTCTTGCTAATAAGTTGAACTTAGCGAATTTTTAATGGCTGTAGCAGTCTAACACCTTGTATTGTTTTGGCGAATGCTGAAATCTACGAGGTGTTTTTTATTGCTGTTTTTAATCATTATCGGAGAAAGTATGAAGTGGAACATCGGGATAATTTGCAGCTTGTTTGGCGGGATGTTGCTACAGGCACCGGTTTTAGCCGAACCATCGACACCCTTAACGAGGGAACAACAGCGTGAGATTTACCAAAAAGCCGAAGCGCTGCTACCGTTATCTGCGGCAAACAATCAGTTTGCTGTGGTAGATCGATTGATTGCCCGTCTGGAAGGCTATCCACTGCTGCCTGATCTACAATATCAACGCTTAATTCGTGATACATCACAGCTTTCGGCACAAAAAATCGCGCAATTTGCACAACAATATCCCACATTGGCGGCGGAAAAAAATCTAGACCGCACTTGGTACCAAACTTTACAACAGCGGCAGGATTGGCATGGCATTTTACAATTCAGCGCGACACCACCACAGGATCGAATATCGCGCTGTATCTATTTTTCAGCACAAGCCCGTCAAACTGCGCTTTCGGCAATGGACTGGCAGCCGGTCAGTGAAATATGGCTAAATGGCACTTCGCTGCCGACAGCGTGTGATGATATTTTCAGTTTGTGGCAAGCAGCAGGGCAACAAACTGAGGATTTGGTGCGACAACGTGCGATGTTGGCGTTTGCGCAGGGCAGTGATGGTGTGCTGCGGCATCTGCGTAACCAAAGCGACGATGTGGTTTTGACCGCTTGGTTGGAGAATTTGGTCGAGTTGCGCACCAATCCACAAGCATTAACTTTGTTTGTACAAACGGCAGCTGTTGATGTGCAAAATGCCGAGATTATTCGCCAAACTTTTCCGCGTTATGTGAATCAGCTGGCGGAAAGCCAAATTTCAGTACAGGATCCGTTTGCGGAATATGCCGAGTGGAGTCAACGGTTCAGTTTGAATGCCGAGCAAACCGCCGCCTGGCGCAGTGCGTTGATCAGCAAACTGTTTGACGCCGACAATCCGCAGCTTCAGCATTGGCGTGACCAGCAGTTGCAGCAATTAAAGCAAGACAACTTAACTGAGCGCCGTATCCGCTTGGCGATTTTGGCGCAGCAGGATTTATCCAGCTGGCTGAATTTGTTGTCAAACGAGGCAAGATCGCAACAAGAGTGGCGTTTTTGGCAAGCATTTGATGATGATAAAAAAGGTCGCAAAACCCAAGCTCGACAACAGTGGCAGCAATTGGCGCAAGAGCGTGGTTTTTACCCGATGTTAGCGGCTGAGCAGTTGAATCTAGATTACCAACCGCACTTTGCCTTGTTGGATCAAGCGCAAGCTGAAATGGGGTTGCAGCCATTGGTGGCAGAATTGGAACGCATTGAGGAGTGGATTGCTGTGGGGCAATATTCTCAAGCCAAACAAAGCTGGTCGCAGTTATTGGCGCAGCAACAAAAAATGACACAAATTGCGTTGGCGGATTATGCCAATCGCAAACAATGGTATGAATTCGGGGTGCAGGCGACCATTCAAGCCAAAGCCTGGGACTATTTGACGCAACGACTACCGTTTGCCTATTCGTTGTGGTTTGAATTGAATTTGCAAGGCAAATCGATCAGCCCGAATTTTGCACTGGCGATTGCACGCCAAGAGAGTGCTTGGGATCCGCATGCGCAATCTCACGCCAATGCACGTGGCTTAATGCAGTTGTTGCCGAGTACCGCAAAGGCGACAGCGGATAAGTTTGGCTTGCCATATAATAATGAACGGCAACTATTTGATAGCTTTGATAATATCATGTTGGGTACGCAGCATTTGCAAGAGTTGGCAGATCGTTTTGGTAACAACCGTATTTTTATTGCTGCGGCTTACAATGCTGGCAGCAGTCGGGTCGATCGTTGGCTAAATCGTGCTGGCGGGCGTTTGAGCATGGCAGAGTTTATCGCTACGATTCCGTTTTACGAAACGCGCGGTTATGTACAGAATGTGTTGACCTTTGATTATTATTATCAAATGCTCGCCGGCAACACACGAATAAAATTCGCCAAAATAGAAGCCGATCGATTATACTAGTGCGACAGTACGAACAGCAGAAAGAGCGTGTCTATGCTAAAAAATATGCTAAAAAATATGCAAAAAAATCAGTCGAATATTGCTTCAAAAAGCAAACAACAGCAGTGGAGTGAGTTTGTCGAGCTGCTGCGTCAGGCGTTTGTTGATGGCAGGGAGGAGCAGTTGCTGACCTTGTTATTGACCGCCGACGAGCGTGATGCTTTTGGGTTGCGGGTTAATATTATTCATGAATTATTAAGTAAGAACCTGTCACAACGTGAGATTCAGCAGAAATTAAACACCAGTGCTGCCACCATCACGCGCGGTTCAAACATGTTAAAAACCATGCCGGATGAGTTTTTGCAGTGGTTATTAAGGCATTGATGGCAAAATATTTTCGCACTAAAAGATTTTTTTCAGGCAGAAAGTGCGGTTGGCGACGAAATACCGCACGTTTTTTATGCAAATGGCTAGTGCGGGGACTGGCAGCGATAGTGTTGCTGACCGCACTTTTACGTGTTGTACCGGTTCCGTTTTCCGCCTATATGCTGCAACAAAAACTGGGGCATTGGTTCAGCGCCGATTTCAGTTATGAATTGCATTACGACTGGGTCTCATTGGATAACATCAGTTGGCAGATGCAGCTAGCGGTGATTGCCGCGGAAGATCAACGTTTTGATCAACATTTCGGCTTGGATTTTGAAGCGATACAATTGGCATTGGATTATAATGCTCGCTCAAATCGCACCCGTGGTGCTTCAACCATTTCACAGCAGACCGCCAAAAACCTGTATTTATGGCACGGACAGAGCTGGTTGCGCAAAGGGATTGAAGTGCCGACCACCTTGATGTTAGAGCTGTTGTGGGATAAACGCAGGATTTTGCAGGTCTATCTGAATATCGCCGAATTTGGCGACGGGATTTTCGGTGTTGAAGCAGCGGCGCAACACTATTTCAAAAAATCAGCGGCACGCTTGAATGCCAGTGAAGCGGCATTGTTGGCGGCGGTGTTGCCGAATCCGATTTTATATCGAGCCGACAAACCGTCTGCCGCAGTGCTGCGTAAACAACAATGGATTATACAACAGATGAATGCGTTGGGCGGCAGAGCATTCTTGCAGAAATTGGAGTGAGTCATGAAAAAAATGATCCCTTTTCAACGCACAAATCAGAATAAACGGCAACGGTTGTTGCGTGAATTAGAGCAGAAGTTTTTTACAGCCTATGCAAAAGGTCAGTATGCACTTGCCATCACACTGCAACAGCAATTGCTCGGTCTTGCACCGTCGGCAGAAAAGTGGAGCAATTTATCCAGTTGTTATATCAAGTTGGGGAATTGGCAAAGTGCAATTGATGCGGCAGGGCAAGCACTAAGGCTGGATAGCCAAAATTTAAATGCCTATGATGCGCTATCGCACGCCTGTAGTGAACTTGGTAAGTTTGATTTGGTGAAGATTTACGGTAAAGCCGCATTGGAAATTCGTGACAAACGTTTTTGTGATAAAAAATTTGAGTTGAATACGTTGCCGAATGGGCAAAAGTGCGGTCATAAAAAGATCATTGCGTTTTCGTTATATGGTAGTTCGCCAATTTATTGTGAACCTGCGGTGATGAATGCTGAGTTGCGAGCGAGAATTTACCCGGATTGGATCTGCCGTTTTTATCTTGATAATAGCGTACCGCAGTCGGTGGTTCAGCGCTTAACCCAGTATGATGCTGTTGAAATTGTGTATGTCAGCACTGAACAGAAAAAATTACCGGCTACGATGTGGCGTTTCTTGGCACTAGATGATGATGAGGTCGAGCGGGTGATTTTCCGTGATGCTGATTCGGTTATTTCACAGCGAGAAGCGGAAGCCGTTAAGGCGTGGCAAAACAGTGAAAAAGCATTTCATATGATTCGTGACAGTGGTTCGCATACCGAAGTAATGTTGGCTGGTTTATGGGGGGCAGTTGCTGGCGTTTTACCGTCAATGTTGATGCTGATTCAGGATTATATGAAAAAAGAAAAAATGGATTCGCGCTTTGCTGATCAATATTTCTTGAGAAGTTATATTTGGCCGCTAGCACGTGATCATATGTTGCAGCATGACTCACTATTTGGTTTTATGGGCGCAGCGGATTTACCCAGCCCCAATCCGCATGGGTTGAATAAATTGACCATCGGTTATAATGAAGGCTGCCCGCATTTTAGTGCACCAGTGAATTTTCCGGATAAAACAGCGGTGGTTTGGACACTTGAAAGTGAGATCGATCCTTTTATCAATAAAGACGGGAGTTTTAATTATCGTGAACGAACCACCATTTGCCATTACCAAACGGTGGTGAAAAACGGCAAAATTGAGGGCAATTTACCGTGGCGTTATCTGCAAGGCATTGCCGAGGGCAAAAGTGCGGTTCGGATCAGAAAAGCCAGTGACTAGGGTCTGTTGATC